>JALOCB010000013.1 GCA_023227985.1 Candidatus Omnitrophota bacterium
AGGGAGGTAGTAGTGGCGGTCACTAAAGGGAAGCTTGACTTTGGACCCTGGGAACAGATCTTCTACGCGGAATTCGACGGCCGGCGCAGGAAGCGGGTGTTGGTCAAGATAATCGGGGAATAATCAACAAAATGAAGATAAATAATACCGAGATAAAAATAGTAAAAGGGGATATTACCGGTTTTAAGGTTGACGCTATAGTCAACGCGGCGAATAATCTTCTGGAAATGGGTGGTGGCTTGGCTGGAGCGATAAAAAGAAAAGGCGGGCAATGTATCGAGGATGAGGCGATAAAAAAAGGCCCGATACAGGTCGGCACGGCGATATATACATTCGCAGGCGGATTGCCTTGTAAATATGTGATCCACGCGGCTACAATGGGGATGGATTTTAAGACCGACGAGAATAAGATCCGTAAGTCTTGTAAGGATTCTTTGAGGGTAGCTGAGGAATTGAAGATAAGATCAATAGTTTTTCCGGCTTTGGGCTGTGGGGTGGGCAGGTTTCCGCTTGCCGCTGCCGCCAAGATAATGGCCCAGGAGGTTTTCAGGCATTTGAACGAGGATGCTTGCGGACTTGAGGAAATAATCTTTTGTTTATATGACGAAAAGGCCTTGGCTGCGTTTGAGGCTAATGCGCTGGGGTATTTGGATTATATATCCAACAAGCTGAAATCTCCGTTCCTGACCGTTGACGCGATCATCTCTGTTGAGGGAGGGGTAGTCGTTATTAAACGGAGCAATCCTCCTTTTGGCTGGGCTTTGCCCGGAGGCTTCGTGGATTACGGGGAAAGCCTGGAAGAAGCGGTAAGGCGGGAGATGAAAGAAGAGACCAGCCTTGATCTGTTAGATCTGAAACAGTTCCACACTTATTCCGATCCCGGACGCGACCCGCGTTTTCACACCGTCTGCACGGTTTTTACCGCGAAAGGCAAAGGCACGCCTGAAGCCGGCGATGACGCGGCGGGGATCAAGTTGATAACTCCGCAGGACCTGGAAAGCCTGGATTTCGCTTTTGACCACCGCAACATACTAAAAGAATATTTCTGCAGTCTTAAGAAGGGTTAACTCTCGCGCAGTTGTTTTTCCGCATCCACTATGCCGCGGTTGATCACGCGGATAGTCTCTTTGATCCTTGCTTTTAACAAAGCCGAAGAAACCGGATTATCCTGTATTTCCCTTAAGATCTGGATCGCCATCCGGAAATAACGGATTATCTCTCCTTCATCGGTATCGGTAAACTGCAGGATATTGGCGAATTCGGTGCCGCGCAGCCAGTATTCCATGGCTTGAGAGAGGTGGAAGTAGGGGAGTTTGCACTGCGGGAATATCCTGAACGCGGTTTCCTTTTCCCTGATCTCGGCGTAGATCTGCTCGGATCCGGTCCTGATCCTGCGGGCGTTCTTGGACATGCTCAGTATTTCCTGGTTCTTGCGCGGTTCAAAAACCATGGCCGCTGCGATTATCCCTAACCCGAATTCATCCAGTTGTTCAAATACTCCCTGTTCATAAAGCTCTGATAGGAGCAACTCGTAGCCGTAGACCGTCCGGGCGAATTTGCCTTTTTGGGTCAATTCGCCGTTCTTGATATAACCCATATTTTTGAGAAGATTGAGTTTCGCCTCCATTAATTTCAACGCCTGCTGCCGCTGGTTTTTCCGGCTCTGGAAATAATGGAAAGACAGCGTATATGTGCTGAAAAGCTCTTCTTTATATTTCTGGTAAAGGTTCAATATGGTGGCGTATGATGTGTTCAACTGGCTGTTTACCGGCTCGGGCTTGTTGTAGATCACTTTTTTGACGTCTTCCGGGCTTATCCTGTTGGGGTTTACCCGGCAATAAACAAAACCTTCCTTGTCCATTCCGCGCCTTCCCGCCCGCCCGGCCATCTGGTAAAAATCCCGCGTCTTCAACACCCGGATGTACCTGCCGTAGAATTTTTTCAGGTCGTCGAATATGACCGAGCGGCTGGGCATATTTATCCCCAGGGCAAAGGTTTCGGTGGTGAATATCACTTTAAGCAGTTTGCTGGTGAAGAGCCTTTCCACTACCTCTTTAAGAGTGGGAAGCATCCCGGCGTGGTGAAAGGCTATGCCTCGGCGGATCAGAGGGAGCATGCGGGTGGCGCTTGTTTCGTGCTTCAGGTCGAAACGCTCGCACAGATCCTCATACATCCTAACGATCTGCGCCTGTTCCCTGGAATTAAGGAAATTATCGGCGGAGAGGTCAAAGGCCAGATCTTCAGCGCGCCTGCGCCCGAATACGAAGTATATGCAGGGTAGGCCTTCTGTATTGCGCAGGTGATTAGTCAGGTTCGACAATTTATTGGATTTGGCATAAGCGAACCTTTGCGGCCGGGTGACCCTGTCGGTTATTTGATTGGCATATTGGTAGAGAAAATGCAAAGGCACAGGCCGGTTATCTTCGACGACTATCTTTACCGGTTTCTGATGTATGGACTGGATCCAGTCAGCCAACTGTTTTATGTTGGGGATGGTGGCTGACAGCCCGAGCAGGCGCATATGTTTGGGGAGGAATATCAAGGATTCCTCCCAAACCGTGCCCCGTTCGTAATTATCCAGGTAATGGATTTCGTCATAGATGATCCAGGAGTATTTTTTAAGGCTTTCCGGTTCATCCAGCACCTTGTTGCGGAAGATCTCGGTGGTCATTATCAATACCGGCGCGTCCGCGTTCAGGGAGACGTCGCCGGTAAGTATCCCGATATCCTGGTTGAACTGTCCCTGGAAATCGCGGAATTTCTGGTTAGAAAGGGCTTTGATCGGCGCGGTATATATCACCCCGACCCTTTTCTCCAGGCAGCTTCTGATGACATGCTCGGCGATAACGGTCTTGCCCGCGCCCGTGGGGGCGGATACGATCACCGAATGGCCTTCATTTATGAAATTGATAGCTTCTTGTTGAAAACGGTCGTAAATCATGTGTTCATTATAACCTAAAACTGTTGATTTCTCCAACTAAAAAGAGTAGAATAAAAACATGGGTTACGCCGTCGCTATCAATAAGGCTTGGGAAGAATTAGCAGGTTTATCTGGGGGCGGGGCCAGGCAGGTCAAGTTCTTTTCGGATGTTTATTCAGTCGATTTTTCCGCCCGAATGGTCTCGTTCCTGCCATCGCAAGCTGCGGCGAAGGATTTTACCGCGGTCTTGATCCTGCATTACGCGATACGCGAATTAAAAGGGCTTAAGCCTTTGGCAAACGAATGGATCTCTTTTAAGGAATTATCCGGCGGTGAGGCGTATTACCCCGCTTTTCGTAAAAGGGCGATAGACCCGATAATCCGTAAATACGGTGATGACCCGGTTGGTTTGTATTCGAATCTGGACAGGCTTAGCGGCAAAAAAGCGGTTGGCGCTGACGCCGGTATTGTCATAGAGGCATTCAGCGGCGTGCCGGTGATGGTTTTGGTCTGGAAAGCGGATGAGGAGTTCAGCGCCGAGGCTAATCTTCTTTTTGACCGCGGTATCAGCGGTCTTTTTAGCACCGAAGACATCGCTGTGCTGTCCGGGTATATCACGAAATATGTTTAGAATAACGATGGATATCCGCACAATACCGGTTTTGGTTTTATTGGTCGCTTTTTTTACGGTTATCCCTTTCTTTTACGGTTGTGATCCTTCCAATGCGGGGATATCCGCAACAGGCGAATTTTCGCTGCCTTGGGGCAGGACATACAATTATGAGGATATCCTGGTAACCCGGGTTATCGACGGGGACACGCTTAAACTGGAGAACGGAAAGCGGGTCAGGTTGATAGGGATCGATACCCCGGAGATGCACGAGTCGGCGAAACTGGACAGGGATAGCCAGAGAAGCGGGCAGGACAAGAAGGCCATTCAGGCTATGGGCAGAAGATCGTCCGATTTCACTAAAGGCCTGATTGAGGGCAAGCGGGTGCGCCTGGAATTCGATGTGGAAAGGCTCGATAGATATGACCGTATTCTGGCGTATGTTTATTTGGGTGACGGGACTTTTGTGAACGCGGAAATAATAAAACAGGGATATGCCTCTTTGATGACTTATCCGCCTAACGTAAGGCATGTGGATATATTTAAACAGCTGTATCGGGAAGCCAGGGAAAATAACCGGGGTTTGTGGAAAGAGTAAATTACCCCCGGAGTAAGGCGCCGCGCAGATTTATCAGCGTAAACGCCGGTAAATCTGCCCGCAACTCCAGGGGTTAATTCGCAGGCGTTCCGAAATTCCTTCGGAGCTATAACTTGCGTCGCTCAAGATCGCTCACTGTCTGTCGGCAGGCAGGTTTTTTTATAGTAATGTCTGGGAATAGACCCCTCGGCCATCATTCGGTTTTTCAGTATGGCTGTGGCCTCGGGGTCAAATTTTCGCTGCTACCGCAACTCAAATTTGAGGAGGTTTTATTATGTTGAGATGTCTTACTGCAGGAGAATCGCACGGCCGGTCGCTGGTAGCCATACTTGAAGGCCTGCCCGCGGGGCTAAAGATAGACCTGGATTTCGTGAACAGCCAGCTTAAGCGCCGGCAAATGGGCTTTGGCCGGGGCAAGAGGATGCGGATCGAGAAGGATACGGTCAAGTCCCTTTCCGGATTAAAGAATAATATTACCCTGGGCAGTCCTATAAGTATCGTAATTGAGAATAAGGACTTCAGCATAGAGAAACTGCATAAAGTAATTTATCCCAGGCCTGGCCACGCCGACCTGGCGGGTTTGTTAAAATACGGTTTCAGCGATATACGCCAGGTCCTGGAGCGGGCTTCAGCCAGGTCTACCGCAGCTACCGTAGGGGTAGGCGCTATCGCCAAGATATTCTTGCGGGAGTTCGGCATAGAACTGGGAAGCAGCGTTTTATCCATCGGCGGCGAGACAACTCATCAGGCTAAAGTAAATAAGATCAAAGAGGCGATCAGGCGCAAGGATACCCTGGGCGGGATCTTTAAGGTCAAGGCCTGCGGTGTGCCTGTGGGGTTGGGAAGTTATGTCCAGCCTGACCGCAGGTTGGACTCAAGGCTGGCTATGGGCATAATGGGGATCCCGGGGATCAAGGGGGTTGAGATCGGTCTGGGATTCGGTTACGCGGATAAATTCGGCTCAGAGGTTCATGACGCCATATATTATTCAAAAAACAAGGGATTTTTCCGGAAGAGCAACAATGCCGGAGGCATAGAAGGCGGGATTTCCAACGGCGGGGACATAATTTTGTCAGCTTGCATGAAACCCATATCTACTTTGATGAATCCGTTGGATTCAGTGAATATAAACACCGGTAATTCCGGTAAAGCGGCAACCGAGCGCTCCGATATATGCGCGGTCGAATCCGCGGCAGTGGTGGCGGAGGCTGTTTGCGCCTATGCCCTGGCCGAGGTTTTTCTGGAAAAATTCGGCGGGGACAGTATCAGCGACATAAAACAAAGCTATTCAGCTTACCTGAAAAGAATAGCCCGCAAGAAATAGGCAAATATCCTGTTAGAAAATCGCCTTTCTCTCGTCTATTATAAGCGAGAGGGGGTGATCGTTATGGGTGATTGCGCGGAAGTTCAGGTGGTCCGGTTATACCGCCTGGAGAACGAATCAAAGGTAAAGGCCTTTGTTGACGTCTCTATCGGCGATTTTATCGTCAAGGGTTTGAAGGTCCTTGAAGGCAAGAACGGCTTGTTCCTGGCTATGCCGCAGGACAAGGCTAAAGACGGTAAATGGTATGAAACATGTTTTCCGGCGACCAAGGATGCCCGGCAGAAAATAAGCCAGGTAGTCCTGGATGCGTACCAGCGTTGAGACTCTGTAGAAAATGACATAGGTATAGGAAGAGGGAAAGGTATAGAAAAACTTCAGTTATTATCTTTACCTATACCTCTACCTTTGCCTGTGTTTAAAATCGTGAGACAGATATGGGGAATATTTATCTAGTGGGGTTTATGGGAACGGGAAAGACCGCTGTGGGCCGCGAGCTGGCTGAAATAAAGGGATGGCGGTTTATTGACCTGGATGATCTGATAGAAGACTCTCAGCATAAAAGCGTCCCCGAAATATTCGCCAAGTCCGGTGAGGTTTATTTCCGAGAATTGGAAAAAGACGCGCTGTCCGGGATTTCCCGAAAGAGCGATTGTGTGGTTTCCTGCGGAGGAGGGATCGTCCTGGATCAGGGGAATATAGATGTGATGAGATCCACCGGCGTAATGGTCTGCCTTAGCGCTTCAGTGGATGAGATCATCCGCAGGACCCGCGGCCGCGTCCACCGTCCCTTATTGAATGTGCCTGACCCTAAAGAAAAAGTCGAATATCTCCTTAAAGTCCGCGCTCCTTATTATGACCGCGCAGATATCATTATCGATACTACGCAGGTCCCGATAGACGAAATAGCGAAAAAGATACTGTCCGCGATCGCAGATAAAAAATGAACGATTATGAGGCGTTGATCGGATTGAACCTTGTCCCGGAAATGGGCAGCGCCCGCCTTAAAAGGCTGTTGGCTGTTTTCGGCAGCCCGCGGGAGATACTGGCCGCTAATAGGGGATCTTTATGCGCGGTTCCGGGTATAGGCGATGGCATCGCAGAAAAGATAAAAGCCCTGACGGATAAAGATATCGGGCGGGAAATATCCGCCGCCGGTAAGAATGGGCTTACTATTCTTATTCAGGAAGATCCGGATTACCCGGAAAACCTGAAAAATATTTTTGATCCGCCTATAGTTATTTACGTGAAAGGAAGTTTGCTCCGGGAAGATAATTACGCGGTTTCTATTGTCGGTTCGCGCCAGGCGTCTATATACGGTTTAGAGGCGGCGGAAAGGTTCAGCCGCGATCTGGCAGGTTTGGGTTTCACTGTAGTATCCGGCCTGGCCCGGGGTATTGATACCGGCAGCCATAAGGCGGCGATAAAAGCAGGCGGAAGGACGATCGCGGTGATGGGCAGCGGGTTCGGTCATATTTATCCCGCGGAGAACAGGGGATTGGCCGAAGAAATAGCCCAAAACGGCGCGGTTATCTCGGAATTCCCTGTTGCTACCAGCCCTGCCAGGCAGAACTTTCCCCGGCGCAACCGGATTATCAGCGGATTGGCGCTGGGGGTACTGGTGGTTGAGGCTGCCCGGAACAGCGGCGCGCTTATAACCGCGGATTTTGCTTTGGAGCAGGGGCGGGATGTTTTTGCTTTGCCCGGAAAGGTGGATTCTTTGAATTCATTCGGGACGAACGGTTTGATCAGACAGGGGGCGCAGCTGGTTTGTTCGGCTGAGGATATTGCGGACGAGTTGAAACTGTCTTTAGGCTGCGTCGGTCAACCCGTAAAGAATTCCGCTGTTAATGCCGGAGAGGCTGCCCCGGAAGTCCTTGACGGGGTTTGCGCTTTATCTTGCGCAGAAACGCTATTGTATAATATAATATCAATTCAGCCGGTGTCTCTGGATGATATCCTGGAAAGGACAAATCTGGGGATCCCGGAATTATCACCCGCGCTTTTGAATCTGGAGTTGCGAAAAATGATTAAACAACTTCCGGGCAAACAATTCATACGGAGAGATCATGGCAAGTAAAAAACTGGTTATCGTGGAATCGCCGACTAAAGCCAAGACCATCAGCAGGATACTGGGCAAAGGTTATGAGGTGGTTTCCTCTATGGGGCACCTTATCGACCTGCCTAAGAAAGAGCTGGGGGTGGATATAGAAAAAGATTTTGAGCCTTCTTATGTGGTTATTTTCGGTCGGAAGAAACTGGTAACTCAGCTGAAGAAAGAAGGCGGACAGTCTGATGTGGTTTATATAGCCACAGACCCTGACCGCGAAGGCGAAGCTATCGGATGGCATCTGCAGGACAAGCTGTTCAAGGGGAAAGAAGTGTACAGGGTGAATTTCCACGAGATCACTCCCGCAGCGGTAAAGAACGCTTTTGATCATCCCCGGCCGTTCGACCATAATATGGTCCAGGCCCAGGTCTCCCGCAGGATCCTTGACCGGATTGTGGGGTATTTCTTGAGCCCGTTGTTATGGAAGAAGATCGCCCGCGGCTTAAGCGCGGGCCGCGTGCAATCCGTTGCCTTGAGGCTGATCGTCGAGAGGGAAAAGCAGATCAAGGAATTCATCCCTAAGGAATACTGGGAGATCGAGGCGGAATTGAGCAAGAAAGGTTCAAGTGCCGTCTTCACCGCCAAGCTGGATAAGATAGAAGGGCAGAAGGCCCAGATAAACAATAAGGAGCAGGCTGAAGAACTGGCCGGCCTGATAAATACCGGCAGTTTTACGGTAAAAGAGATCAAGACTACAGAGAAGAAACGTTACGCCGACCCGCCCTTTATTACCAGCACGCTGCAGCAGGAAGGTTTCAATAAATTAAAGTTCAACGCCACCAGGACAATGATCCTGGCCCAGCAGCTTTACGAAGGTATCGACATAGGCGAAGAAGCGCCTGTCGGTCTGATCACCTATATGCGTACGGATTCCACCAATGTGGCCAAGGAGGCGATAGCGCAGGTGCGTTCGCTTATCGCCGGTTCTTTCGGCAGGGATTATCTTCCGGACAGCCCGCCGGTGTATAAGACCAAAAAATTCGCCCAAGAGGCCCATGAAGCGATCCGCCCCACCTTGATCGACCGTAAGCCGGAGAGTTTAAAAAATTACCTCAACGCCGAACAGTATGAATTATACGAGCTTATTTATAACAGGTTTGTCGCCAGCCAGATGTCTCCTGCCCGGTATATGGCTACTTCCGTGGCGATCGAGAATGGCAAATTTATTTTTAACGCCTCCGGCAGCGCTTCTGTTTTTGACGGTTTCTCCGTGTTGTATAATAAGAACGGCCAGGACCAGGAGAAGAACAATATTCCATCCTTGGAGAAAGACGAGATCCTGGCCCTTTTGAAATTAGAGCCTTCCCAGCATTTCACCAAACCTCCCGCGAGATTCTCCGACAGTTCCCTGGTAAAGATAATGGAAGAGGAGGGCATAGGCCGGCCGTCAACTTACGCGCCGATCATCTCCACTCTTATATTGCGCGGATATGTGCACCGGATGCGGGGATATCTGCATCCCACTGAGCTGGGGTTTAAGGTCTGCGACATGCTTATTCAGTATTTCCCTGAGATAATGGATGTGAAATTCACCGCGTATATGGAAGGCGAGCTGGACGACGTGGAAGAAGGCAAGATCGCCAGGGGAAAGGTCCTGCTGGATTTTTATACCCCGTTCAAGGCCAGCTTTGATTTCGCCCAGGATAACATCAAGAAGGAAGTGGTGACCACCGACGAGATCTGCGATAAATGCGGCAAGCCGATGATCATTAAATGGGGCAGGAAGGGGAAGTTCCTGAGTTGTTCGGATTTCCCGGCATGTAAGAACGCTAAATCAATCACCTCGGGCGTGAAATGCCCTCAACCCGAATGCGGCGGGGAACTGGTCCAGCGCAGGTCCAAAAGGGGTTTTTTCTACGGCTGCACCAATTATCCCAAATGCACATTTATCGCCAAGGAGCTCCCGGAGGAAAAAGAATAGCTTATGGAGAGGTATATCGATAAATTCATGCGTTATATGGAGATTGAAAAGAATTACTCCAGGCATACGCTTTTGAATTACCGGATAGACCTGGAAGGGTTTCGCGCATTTCTGGGTCAGGCCGCCATAGAAAATGTCGATTACCTGTTCTTAAGGAAATACCTGGCCAATCTTAAAGAGAAGAGCCTGGGAGCGAAGTCAATGGCCAGGCATCTTTCAGCCTTGCGCTCATTTTTTAAATTTCTTATCCGGGAAGGATATCTCAAAGCGAACCCCATATTGAGCCTGTCCAGCCCGAAGATAGAGCAACACCTGCCTAAATTCCTGACTGAAGATGAAGTCTCTAATTTGATCGAATCCAGCATCCCCAAAGACCTCTCCGGTTCGCGCGACCGCGCGATCCTGGAGACTTTTTACAGTTCCGGCCTGCGTATAAGCGAACTGGTCGGGATAAATGTTGACGACATTGACTTTATCGGAGGGGTCATTAAAGTGCGCGGCAAAGGGAAGAAAGAAAGGATCGTTCCGATAGGGGATAAGGCAATTGAAGCCGTCCGGGTATACGTGGGTAAAAAAAAGAAAGAAACGCAGGCCTTGTTTCTGAATAAGAACGGCAAAAGAATAACCGATCGCGGGGTAAGGAATATCGTCGGCAAGTACCTGCGCATCTCAGGGGCCAAACAGGGGGCTTGTCCCCATACGCTGCGGCATTCTTTCGCCACGCATCTTCTGAACCGCGGGGCTGATCTGCGTACCGTGCAGGAGCTTTTGGGGCACGCCAATCTGGCCACCACGCAGATATACACCCATTTAACTACAGACAGGCTTAAGAGCGTTTACGATAAAGCGCACCCTAGGGCGTAAGGCATTTAAGTTCAACATCGGCAGAGGTAAAGGCATAGAAAGATCCTTGCCTGTGCCTATGTAAGGAGAATAGGAACCCTATGTTCATTATTTACGACCTGATATTCTGTTTGTTCGCTCTGATATACCTGCCGATGTTCCTGCTCAAAAAGAAAATGCATCCGGGGTTTGCTATGCGTTTGGGGATATTGCCGCCGGATTTTCATCCGAAGGCCCCTGTCTGGCTGCACGCGGTTAGCGTGGGCGAGGCGGTATCGATGAAGCAATTAGCGGACAGCCTGCGGATGGATTTTCCGGGTAAGGATTTTGTCGTTTCCACGGTCACGGCTACCGGCAACAAGATAGCCCGTGAGATAGCCTCCGGGCCTAACGACAAAGCGGTGTATCTTCCTCTTGACTTCAGCCTTATTGTAAAACGGGTGATCGACCGGGCTGACCCGGCTGTATTCGTGATCGCCGAGACCGAGATATGGCCTAATCTTATCCGTTATCTTTCCAAGAAAAATATCCCCGTTATCGTAGTTAACGGCCGCATATCCGATAGGTCATTTAAAGGATATAGGCGGATGAGATTTTTACTCAAGCCGCTTTTGAACAGGATCAGTGTGTTTTGCGTGCAGACCGAAACCGACAGGCAAAGGCTTATCTGCCTGGGGATGATGGGAGAACGGATAAAGGTCACCGGGAATATGAAGTTTGACCTTAGGATCAGGGATTACACGGAATTAAAAAAAGATTATACCGATTACCGCCTGGGATTGGGATTAGGGCCCAAAGACAAGCTGTGGGTCTGCGCGAGCACGCATCCGGGAGAAGAAGAGATATTGCTGGAGATCTATAAAAAGCTTTTAGAGAAAAATCCTTCGCTGAAATTCCTGATCGCGCCGCGGCATCCTGAAAGGGCGCGGGAGGTTGAACAACTCGCCGTAGCCAATGGTTTTAAGCCGGTCAAGGTATCTTGTTTATCGGCAAAGGCAAACGCGGGATCGGCTGTTCCGGCGGCCGTCCGGGCCGAACGGGGGGTGTTTATTCTGGATACTATCGGGCAGTTGATGTATTTCTACGCTATCGCGGATGTGGTATTCGTCGGCGGCAGCCTGGTGAATAAAGGCGGGCATAATATCCTTGAGCCTGCTTCTTTGGGGAAGCCGATAGTGTTCGGCTGTCATATGTTCAATTTCCGGGATATAACCAAGTCGTTCCTGGATGCCGGCGCGGGGATAATGGTATCCGACAAAAAGCAGTTGATGGAACGGGTCAGCGACCTTTTATCCAATGATCATCTAAGAAGCGAATTGGGGGCCAGGGCAAAGAAATTCATCCTGGGGAATCAGGGCGCGACCATGCGTAATAAGGATCTGATCAAACAGGCGCTTGAAAGATCGGGAAAGGCATAGAATATGCTGGAGATCTGTTTCCGGAAGGTGAACAACGCGGCAGTGCTGGATCTTTCCGGCACCCTGGATATTGATTCATCCAATTTGGTGGAAAAAGTCGCCTGGTGCCTGGAAAGCGGATACCAGGATATCCTTTGCACTTTGGACGGGATCGATGTGATGGATTATGCCGGGCTTTCGGCATTAGCCCTGGCTTTTAAGAATACGGTCAACCATCAGGCGGTGATGCGGTTGTGTAATGTCCCGGTGCATATAAGAAAAACGATCGAGTTGGTTTATCTGGACAAGGTTCTTGAGATATTCCCCGATGAGAATTCCGCGCTGGCGAGCTTTGTCCAGGACCGGGAAATGTCCCAGATACAAAATGCTAAACTGCGCAGGAGGTTCAAGAGGCTGCCCCTGGATATAGAAATGGGGTTGAGGTCCAAGCAGGATAAGGAATTCCACACGGTAAAACTGTTGAATATAAGCGCGATAGGGATGCTGGTCTTCAGCGATAAGGTTTATCCTTTGGGGGATATCCTGGATGTCAGGCTGTCCCTTAAGCCGATAGTATATGATCTGGAGCTGCGCGCTAAAGTGGTTTGGCTGGTGGAAAAAAAGATCCAGCCGCAGATATATCCGGGGCTGGGGCTGGAATTCTGCAACCTTGATCCGAAGATCCAGGAAAAGATACTGGAGTTCGTGGAGAGGAATCTTCCTTTGGATAGCGAAGTTTAATCCACAATAATAATGAAAAGGGCTAACCGCGATTTTCGGGCAGTGATCTTTGATATGGATGGGGTTATCGTGGATTCTATGCCGTATCATTTTATCTCCTGGTATGAGGCGCTTCTGCCGTTAGGCATACGGGTGAGTTGCTTTGATGTTTATTCCCGGGAAGGAGAGCGTTGGGAGAAGAGCCTGAAAGAGCTCCTGGCCGGCCGCGGGATCAGGCCTACTAAGAAGGTTATGCGGGGGATCTTTTACCGCCGGCAGAAGATATTCAAAAAATATTTCCGCAGGTTTATTTTTAAAGGGGTTAAAGAATTCCTGGCTTGTCTTAAAGCGCGGGGGTTTATGCTGGGATTGGTTACCGGTACCCCGGAAAAAGAGATCCGGAAGATCCTCGCGCCTGCGCTTTTAGGATTATTCGATGTTGTGGTAGCCGGAGATCAGGTTAAACACGGCAAGCCCCATCCTGAACCGTACCTTCGGGCTTGCCGGGCCTTGAAATTGAGCCCGGCTGATTGCGCGGTTGTTGAAAATGCGCCGTTAGGGGTTCGATCAGCTAAAAACGCGGGTATGTTTTGCATAGCCTTGACTACCAGCCTGCCTATCCAATACCTTAAAGCTGCTGACGTGATCGCCGGGGAATTGGAGGAGATCCCCGGTATAATTTCCCGGGCGTGCCGTGTGAAGAATAAAAGGAGGGCAAAATGACTTTGTATGAACGGATAATCTTATCCGGCAAGATTGCCGCGTCCTTTCTGGTTCTGACCGCTTTCCTGGGATTGACCGGCTTGAACTTTAAAGTGCATGAATTCGTCGGGGTCAGTACTGTTGTTTTCGTGATTATACATTTTTCATTGATCGTGTATAAAAATAATAAATTAAAACGCCGGTAGTTGATTCAGACTTGAACAGCGAATGTTTTGGTAGTAAAATAACGAATAAAGCATTTAATTGCAAATTGATATATATCAATTTGTTAGGTACAATGTCTGCATAAAAATAGGAGGGAAGAATGGGGAACTGGGGATATTTTCTTTTAGTATTGGGAGTCTTTGTTTTTTTGAGCGGGATCAGGATAGTCAGGCCTACGCATAGAGGCCTGGTGGAAAGAATGGGTAAATATTGTTATTTTGCCCATCCGGGTTTTACCTGGATCATCCCGGTGATAGATACTATGTATCAGGTTAATGTCACGGAAGTAATGGTTGACGCCGAGCCGCAGGAGATCATCACCAACGATAATTTGAACGCCCGGGTGGACGCCCAGGTGTATTTCAAGGTCAAGCCGGATGAAGAGAGCGTAAAAAGTTCCCAGTATAACGTAAATAACTACCAGTATCAGATCGTCAATCTCGCCCGGACCACTCTGAGGAATATAATCGGGACCCTGACTTTGAAATCGGCTAACAGCGAAAGGGGAAAGATAAACGAAGAGTTGCAGAAGACTATGAAGAAAGAAACCGCCAATTGGGGCATCGAGATAGTCAGGACAGAGCTTAAAGAGATCGATCCGCCCAAGGATGTCCAGGAGACGATGAACAAGGTCGTTAAAGCGGAGAACGAGAAGATCTCGGCGATAGATTTCGCCACGGCTACCGAGACCATGGCCGACGGGCAAAGGCGTTCGGAGATAAAAAAGGCCGAAGGCATAAGGCAGGCCAAGATACTGGAAGCCGAAGGCGAGGCCCAGGCAATAAAGCTGGTCAATGAGGCGGCAAACCAGTATTTTGTAGGCAACGCCCAGTTGTTACGGCGCCTTGAGACAGTAGAGAAATCCTTGGCGAATAACGCTAAAATAGTCATCCCTGCTAAGACCGAATTGATCAATGTGATCGGAGAAATGGCCGGGGTGGTCCCTCTGCCCAGGAAAGATTAATATGAGCGGGATCGATCTGTTCAAGAAAAGGCGCAGTGCAAGGGCCTTCCAGGAAAAACCAATTGCAAAAAGCGTATTGGAGGATATAGTAGATGCGGCGAGGCTTGCGCCTACTGCCAGAAATGTGCAGCCCTGGGAATTTGTGGTAGTTACCGGCAAGGCCATTTTGAAGGATATCGCCGCGATAACCGACCACGGCAAGTTCATTGCCAATGCCGGGGCTTGTATTTTGGTGTTTTGCGCCGATACCAAGTATTATCTAGAAGACGGATGCGCAGCTACCGAGAATATACTTTTGGCTGCAGCCGCTTTGGGGTTAGGCGCATGCTGGGTGGCGGCGGATAAAAAGGCTTATTGCGACCGGATAAATTCCTTGTTTTCTGCGCCGGGCTCTTTTAAACTGGTGAGTATGGTTGCGATCGGTTATCTTCTTCCCGGCGAAGAGAACAACCCCGTCCAGAAAAGGGGTCTGGAAGAGGTTATCCACTGGGAAAAATTCTAGGAGGCCTGGAATGTATAAAGTAGAGGTGAAGAATTCCGGAGATTACCTGTTTAAAGTTCAGGCCAGGGGCAATGAGTTTGTTATTGATCCTATGGGCAGCGGTGTTTCCCCTGCAGACGCGCTTTTGGCAAGCCTGGGCAGCTGCATGGGGTTTTTCTGCCGCCGGTATATTGAGAGCGCGAACTTAGGGATAAATGATCTTTCGATAACCCTGGAAGGGGAATTCACCAGGGACGCGCCGATCTGCCTAAAAGAGATCCGGGTTTTGCTGGATCTTAAAGGCAGCCAGGTGGAAGAAAGGCGTAAAGCCGCGCTTTTGGAATTCATAAAGAACTGTCCGATCGGGAATACCTTAAAGGGGAATCCCGAAATAACCGTTACTATAAACTAAGGCATTGCGGGGGAATAAGATCAAGATAATATTTAAGTTAAATGGGTTGGATTTTCAGGCGGAATTGGGGAATATCCCGTTTGTGCAGGAGCTAATAAAGAAACTGCCGTTGTCCTGCGCGGTTTTTATGGTCGATCCAGGGATTTATTGCGAGCTTGGCCCAACGGGATCCTGCGGAAACGCGACAACCGGGGTGAATACCGGGGATCTGGCATTTTGTCCGGCCAGCGGACGTCTCTACGCTTTTTTAATGCCCGAAGCCGGCAATGTTTTGAACAATATCGTGGTGGAAAGCCCGGTGGTCATTGTCGGAAAAACCCTGGCCTCTATGGCCATATGCCGCAGGATAAAGCCCGGGGATAAAGCCGATATCTCTGTTTTGGAGGAGGCTAAGCATTTGGATAAGCCCGATCCTGCTTCCGACAGCCGGAAATTGAGCCAAGTGGAAATAGACGACCTGGTAAAAAGGCTGCTGGAAGAGAAAAATAAAAAAAGCGGTTAAACGCGGATATCCGGGCTATTTCTTTGCCTTGACATACCTTTGATTGTGTGATATGTATAACAAATGAAGCATTTCCACAGTAAATTGCAGGGTAGTTACACCCAACCTAATTGGACAGGTTGGTGTTAAGTCTCTACTTAAGGAGGTGCGGTATGGGCAATTGGCAGTTGGTTTTTGTGGAGCCGGTCAAGACCATTGTCGGGCAACTAAAGCAATTCTTGGGAAATATTTTTATGGTTTTGGGGATACTCATCGTAGGCTGGATTATCTCGCTGGTTATTAAAAAACTGTTGGTGAAGCTTTTGCGGTCATTAAGGCTCGATGTTTTATCTGAGCGCATAGAATTAAAAAGCCTGTTGGCCAAGGGCGGGATAAACTACGGCTTTTCCGAGCTTGTCGGAGTGATATTTTACTGGCTCGGGCTCTTAGTTACTTTTGTGATCGCGGTGAATTCCATAGGCCTGACCATTGCTACCGATCTTTTGAACCGGCTGGTCCTTTACATCCCGAATATCATCGCAGCGATATTCATCCTGGTCCTGGGGATGTTCCTGGCCACCTTGTTCAAGAATATCATCCTGACAGCCGCCTCTAACGCCGGGTTGTCCCATTCGAGGCTTTTAGCCAAGGCCGTTGAGGTCGTAATCGCGATATTCGCGGTGATGATCGCTCTGGAAGAGTTGAATATCGGCGCCGGGATCATTGAATTGATGATCAGCATTGTATTGGGCTCTCTGGGGTTGGCTTTTGCCCTGGCTTTAGGTTTCGGCTGCCAGGATCTCGCCCGTAAGACAATCAATGATCTGGTGGAAAAGCTAAAAACCAAAAAGTAATATCTTTATTTTAATTGATCTAATCCTGCCCCGCCTCTCCTCCCGGGAGTGGCGGGGCTCGTAATTGACGAAATGATCTATAGATTCATAGACGATAAAGCCGCATTCGCGATCAAAGACCCGCACAGGTATAATCTGTATTTCCCGCTTACCGATGCCAAAGGCAGGTTATTGAGTTCCATAAGCCCGGATCTTTCCGGAGACATCAAACAGGATAACGAACATTTTCTGACGCCTCCGGCAAGCGCGCTGGACCTTAAGAATAATCTTTTGTGCCGCCGGGAATTTTTTGTACGTTCGGGTAATGAGGTCATCAGGCTGTCCCGGCCATATGATGATACTCTTGAGGCAGGGATGCTTTATCACAAGGTCATCAAGAAAACCGGTAAATTTACGGTTGAGGCGCTTAATTTTATTCCTCATGACGCGCCTGTTGAAGTGATGCGGATAACTATCCGGAATACCTCTAAATTTGCCCGGGAAATAATCCCCACTTCTTTTATCCCCCTTTACGGCCGATCGGAAAAGAATCTGCGCGACCACCGGCATGTAAGCTCGCTTTTGAACCGGCTGACCCTGGAGAAACGCGGGATCGTCCTTGAGCCTACTATGATCTTTGATGAAAAAGGCCACAGGCGCAACTATACGAAGTATTTCGTCCTGGGCTATGAAGGAAAAGGGCGGCCTTTCCGCGGCCAATTCCCGACTATGGAATATTTTTTCGGCGAGGGGGATATACTGAGCCCCGACGCTATAGAAAAAAAAGTTTTGCCGGTTGAAGGCAAGACCGGCAATTTAGACGGGAAAGAGGCCTGTGCCGCTTTTCGTTTTGCGAAGAAAAGATTAGCTCCCGGCCAGGCCGCGGAATATTTTCTGATCATGGGGATAAGCCGCAGCGCTGCGGATATCAGCCGGTATTGGCGTAAACTTAACGCCGCTAATAAGGTAAATAAGGCGTTTAAACAAACTTGTCAATATTGGCAGGATTATCTGGCGGGGTTGCGTTTTGATTTCCGTAATGATCACCTGAATAACTGGTTGTCCTGGGTCAAGCTGCAGCCTAACCTTCGAAAGCTCTTCGGTTGTTCGTTTCTTCCGCATTTTGATTACGGTAAGGGCGGCAGGGGATGGCGGGATCTCTGGCAGGACGGGTTAAGCCTTCTATTGACCGAACCGGAAAAGGCAAAAGAGATCATCCTGAACAGTTTTCGGGGGGTAAGGCTTGACGGATCCAACGCCACCATAATCACCGGTAGCGGCGATTTTATCGCCGACCGCAACCGGATAAGCCGGGTGTGGATGGATCACGGGGTATGGCCGTATCTGACCACCAGGTTTTATATCGATAAGTCGGGAGATCTGGATTTTTTGTTAAAAGACCAGGCTTATTTCCGCGATCACCATCTCAGCCGGGGCAAAGAGATCGATACCAGGTTCGATCAAAACGACTTTGTTCAGCGTTGCGGGAATAACCGCGTTTACCGGGGGACTGTCCTGGAGCACCTGCTTATCCAGAACCTGGTCCAGTTCTTTAACGTGGGCAGTCATAATATCATCCGGCTGGAGAACGCGGATTGGAATGACGGGCTGGATATGGCCCCGGATAAGGGCGAGAGCGTGGTTTTCAGCTCTATGTATTATTATAACCTTAAAAGCCTTTGCGTTTTTCTGGAGGCGTTAAAAAAGAAGAAGAAAAGCGTATTTATCTTAAAAGATCTGGCGTTGCTTTTGGACAGCATATGCCGGCCTGTAGCTTACGACGATTTTCGGCAAAAGCAGAAAAGGCTGGCTGAATATCTGGGACGGATCAAGAGTATAAGCGGCGAAAAGGTGGAAATAAGCATAGATGACCTTATAGCCGATCTCAGTAAAAAGTCCGGACATTTATCATCCTGGTTGAGCAAAAAGGAGTGGCTGGCCGAGGGGTTTTTTAACGGTTATTATGATAATAAAGGCCGCAGGGTAGAAGGCAAAAAGCCATCGGGGCTTAGGATGATGCTGGCTTCCCAGGTGTTCGCCATAATGAGCGGAGTGGCTGATAACGGACAGATCAAAAAAACCTGGTTGTCGGTCAATCGTAATTTGCGGGATAAGAAGCTTAAAGGATTCCGCCTGAACACGGACTTCGGTTCTTGTTATATGGATTTGGGCCGGGCTTTTGGTTTCAGTTACGGGGACAAAGAAAATGGCGCGTTCTTCAGCCATATGAACGTTATGCTGGCTAACGCCTTATATAAACGCGGATTTACCCGGGAAGGTTTTACTGTCCTGGATTCTATTTATAAGATGGCCTTGAATGAAAAAGCCGGGATCCCTCCGGTGCTGCCGGAATACTTCAACGGCCAGGGCAAAGGGTTGTATCTTTATCTTACCGGATCGGCAAGCTGGTATATGTACACGATTACCGAGGAGCTTTTAGGGATAAAGTTCATTTTAGGCGATATCCTTATCGATCCTAAGCTGGTAAGCGGGAATTTCTTCGGGAAGGATATACAGGCCTGTTTCAGCCTTTGGGGAAAGAAAGTCAAGGTTGTTTATATCAAGACCGTTAAAGTGGACCGTCCTTTAGCCGTTAGCAGGGTTTTGCTGTCGGATAAGGATATTTTCTGCGGCCCAAGCGGATACCTGGTCAAAAAAAGCCTGTTGTCAGATAAGGAGAATGTCATCAAAGTGTATTTGGGATAACTGCGTAAGATCAGCAATACGACCCAAGCAAAAATGCTTGGGTTTTTTTGTTATCGGCGGTATAATAGAGGATTAAAAGTATAGGGAATATCGATACTTAGGATGAATAAAATGTGCGAAAAGTACCTTTATGATCTGGCCACGGATAAGGCTAAAGGCGGGATTGCGGCTATAATCAAGCCGGTATTATTCTTTTTTTCTCTTTTATACGGCCTAATAGTCTTTTTCATTCGGTTTATTTCCATTATCTCCGGCAGAAAACCGGGTTGCAAGGTTCTCAGCGTAGGCAATATTACGCTGGGAGGAACAGGCAAAACCGTCATAGTTGAATTTATCTGCCGGTATCTTAGGGAAAAAGGGCGCAAAGTAGCGGTGTTGACCCGCGGATATGCCAGGCCGCAGGTCTCTGCCCAGAGGACACAGCCCGGTTATGAAACTATGGGCGATGAACCGTATATGCTCCAGGCGAAATTGGCGGATGTCCCGGTAATGGTTAACCCGGACAGGTTTAAAGGCGCGGATAAGGCTGTAAAAGAATTTCAGGTCGATACTGTGGTCCTGGATGACGGATTTCAACAGTGGCGGATAAAAAAAGACCTGGAGATCGCGGCCATTGACGCGGTTAATCCTTTTGGCAACGGCATGCTTATCCCCAGGGGGATATTGCGCGAACCTGTTTCAAGCCTTTCCCGGGCGGATGTATTGATCCTGACCAATACCGATCTCGCGAAGGATACTGCCGGGCTTAAACATCGGTTGAGCCGGATCAATCCTTCCGCGTTGATCATAGGGGCCGCACATCAGCCGGAAGGATTGTATAAAATAAAGCAAGAGGATGTTTTGATCCCTGTTGAAAGCCTGCGATCTAAAACAGTGGCAATCGCCTGCGCTATCGGCAATCCCGGCTCTTTTCAAGGCCTTCTGGAAAAGTCGCAGGCCAGGGTGGGTTTGGTTTTTATTTTCCCGGATCATTACCGGTATACGCAGGATGACCTGGAAAGAATAGCGTCTCAGGCGGGGGAAAAGGGGATAAACACTTTGGTTATTACGGAGAAAGACGCGGTAAAGATCGCGGGGATGGATCTGCGCAAGACCGCTCTGGATATACTGGTCTTAAAAATAAAATTGAGGATCAATGAAAACGAACAGGGATTTCTTGATAGACTGCTTGGGGTCTATACTTCTTAAGACTTTAGGCCCGTTGCTGCGAATCCTGCCGTACCGGCTGGTTTTGGTCCTGGGCAGTCTTCTGGGGGAGGTGTTCTACGCATTTGACTTCAAACACCGGGCAGTGGCGCACGCCAATATCAAAACCGCTTTCTGCGGCGCGTTCCCCCCTTGCCGGATCCGCAGGCTGACCAAACAGTTCTATAAGGCATTCGGGCAAAACCTCTTTGAAATATTCCTTATCCCCTTGATCGACAAGGCGTATATCCGCAGGTATGTGACCATAGAAGGCCTGGAGAACATCGAAGCCGGATTTAAGAAAGGCAAAGGCGCGATATTTGTGGCAATGCACGCCGGAAGCTGGGAGCTATCCAATATCATCTGCGCGAATTTAAGCATCCCTTTTAACCTTTTTGTCCGCGAACAGAAACTGCCGCGCCTGGAGAAGATCCTTAATTTTTACCGCGGCCAGAAAGGGTGCCGGTTCATTCAGCGCGAGAACCAGACCAGGCAGTTGATCCAAGTCCTGCGCGCAAACGAATCGGTGGCAATGACCATTGACCAGGGAGGAAGGAACGGGACCGGGGTGGATTTTTTCGGCAAAGACGCATCTATGGCCTCCGGGGCGGTAAGATTGGGCTTGAAATACGGCTGCAGCCTTATCCCGGTATTCCCGGTGAGGATAAAAGGGCCGCATATCAAGTTTATCGTTGACCGGGAGTTCGAGCTTAAGAGATCCGCGAGTGTGGAAAAGGATATCCGGGATAATCTCCAGGGGTTGGTGCATGTGTTTGAAAAACATATCCGGCAGTATCCGCAGGAATATCTCTGGACCTATAAATCCTGGAAATATTCCCGGCAAAGGGATATATTGATCCTCACTGACGGGAAAACAGGGCATTTGCGCCAGGCGCAGGCCTTAGCAGGGATAACTGCCAGGAGGTTAGAAGGGGCAGGGGCCGCTGCGCGGGTTTACAGCGCAGTGGTTAAAACAAAAAACAGGCTTTCCGGGCATCTTATGGCATTGAGTAATCTTCTCGCCGGAAGATACATCTGCCAGGGTTGCCTTTTATGCCTGAAGGCGTTTTTAGATCCGCAGTCTTATGCGGATATAACCGGCAGAAAATTTGATATTATTATTTCCTGCGGTTCTTCAGCCGCAGGGGTGAATTATATCCTTTCCAAAGACAATCTCGCCAGATCTTTGGCGATAATGCGGCCGTCGTTTCTAAGTATAAAAAAGTTCGACCTGGTGGTCCTGCCTAAGCACGATGATCCGCCCCGGCGCAAGAATGTGGTCAGGATAGAAGGCGCGCTTAACCTTATTGATGACGCCTACCTGGCCGAAGAGTCCCGGATGTTAAAAGAGCAAGCCGGCATAATCCTGGATCCGGCAAGGCCGTGCGTCGGGTTATTGCTTGGCGGGGATGCCAAGGGTTTTCATATGGCCGAAGCCTCGGTTCTGGAATGTGCCGGCCAGATCAAGGCGTTCCTGGAAAAGGTAGACGGTCAGGTTTTGGTCAGCACTTCCCGCAGGACCCCTCCAGCGATCGAGGAACTGGTCAGGAAAGAGTTTTCAGGTTATAAGCGTGCTCGGGCCGTGATCATTGCCAATCAAAAAAATTATCCTGCCAGTATCGGGGGGATCCTGGGCTTAAGCCAGATGGTGGTGACTTCCGCAGAAAGCATATCCATGGTTTCAGAGGCTGTAAGCAGCGGAAAATACGTCTTTGTTTTTAGCGCCGACGGTTTAAAGAGGAGGCACCGCAGGTTCCTGGATAATTTTGTAAGCAAAGGGTATATTTATTTGAAGGCCCCTGAAGAATTGTCCGGGGCTATGCATGATGTCTGGAGCAGGAAGCCGCAGGTCATGACGATAAAAGACAACGCCGTGGTCGAAGAGGCGGTCGGGAAATTATTATGAACGTATTGCAGATACTTCCGGAATTGAATGTCGGCGGGGTAGAGCGCGGGACAGTGGATTTGGTCAAGCATTTGGTCAAGCTTGGGCATAAAGCCGTAGTGGTCTCCAACGGAGGGAGCCTGGTCCGCGATATCGAGGCGTTGGGTGCGAAGCATTATCAGCTTCCGGTGCACCGTAAATCCATAATAAACCTGGTCAAGCTTATTCCTCTGCTGGTTGATATAATCCGGAAGGAAGAGATCGACATAGTCCACGGCCGTTCGCGCATGCCTGCCTGGATCGCGTATTTCGCCTGCCGCAGGACAAAGGCTGTTTTTATCACCACCTGCCATGGCTATTACAGTAAACATTTATTCAGTCATGTGATGGGTTGGGCAAAGCGGGTGATCGTTCCCAGCAACGTGATCGCCAGGCATATGATCGAGGATTTCGGCGTGCCGCGGGAAAGGATCCGGCTGGTAGCGCGCAGCGTGGATTTGGATACGTTTAAATACAGCGCTCCGAACAGAAGAAAACCCGGGGAATTCCATGTCGGCATAATCGGCCGGCTTACTCCGATCAAAGGCCATCTGCCTTTTATTAAAGCTATGTCCAGGGTAGCCCGGGAGAACGAACGTTTTAAGATATGGATAGTCGGGGACGCCCCGGCGTCAAAAGCCGCCTATAAAGAACAGATCAGGGTTCTGGTAAAGAGGCTGGGACTTTGGCATTGCACGGAATTCCTGGGGACCCAGAAAAATATCCCGGAGATACTTTCGCATTTGGACCTGTTGGTCCTGGCTACCACTACCCAGGAGGCCTTCGGCAGGGTGATCATTGAAGCTCAGGCAGCCGGCGTGCCGGTAGTGGCTACGGCAGTAGGCGGCGTTGTGGACATTATTGAGAACGGAAAGACCGGTTTGATCGTTCCGCCTGCCGATCCCCAGGCTATGTCCGAGGCAATACTAAAGATAATGCAGAATAAAGACCTGGCGCAGGAGATGGCTGAGAATGCCTACAAGAAAGTCAAAGATGAATATAATCTGGAACTGATGGTTTCCAATACCATTGATGTGTATAAAGAGGCCTTGGATAATTTTCGGGTACTGGCGATAAAATTCAGCGCGCTGGGCGATGTGATCCTCTCGACGGCCGCCTTGAGGGCGATACGGGAAAGGCTGGTGGGGGAATATAAGATAAGTTTTCTTGTCGGAAATGAATGCAAGGATATCCTTTTGCGCAGCCCGTACATCGACGAGTTGCTGGTCTGCGATTTCAAGAACAAGGACAGCGGGCTGTTCGGGTTCCTTAAACTGGGCAGAGAGTTAAGAAAAAAGGATTTCGACGCGGTCATCGACCTGCAGAATAACCGAAAGAGCCATATCTTAAGTTTTTTGACAATGGCCCCGGAGCGTTACGGCTATGATGTTAAGTGGGGGGGGCTGCTTAATCACCGCATAGATAATGATGCGGTCGATCTGGCGCCCGTTGATCATCAGTTCAGGATACTGAAAATGCTGGGTATCGAATTAAAGGACCGCCGCCTGGAATTGTGGCCCACTCCTTCAGATCGTAGTTATGTTGATGAATTCCTGAAGTCGCAGTGGCTGTCCGATAATCAAAAGATGGTCGGCATTAATATCAGCGCCAGTAAAAGATGGATAACCAAGCTTTGGCCGGGACAGCATATAATCCGTTTGGCGGAAGAGTTGAACCGCAGGGATATCCGGGTGGTTTTTACCGGGACAAGCGAAGATCTGGCCACGGCGGAAAAGTTATCAAGCGCGATGCCTAAGGTCAAACCTATCAATGCCTGCGCTAAGATGACGGTCAATCAACTGGCCTGTTTGATCAAGCGCTGCGGGGTGTATATCTCCGCTGATTCCGCGCCTTTGCATATTGCAGCCAGCCAGGGCACTGCGATCGTCGCTTTATTCGGGCCTACCGACCCTGTCCGGCATATGCCCGCGGCGGGGAACGCGCTGGTGATCAGGAAAGAACTAGCCTGCAGCCCGTGTTATAAACCAAAATGCCGCAGCGTCAAGTGTATGAAGCTGATCAGTCCGGAAGAAGTGTTTGCGGCGGTAATTAAGTTATTGAAATGAACATTCTTTTTCTGAATAATCACCTGAACGTAGGAGGGATCACCAGTTATCTTTTATCCCTCAGCCGCGGATTGAAAGAAAGGGGCCATAAGGTATATATTGCCTCAAGCCCCGGCGACTGCCTGACCCGTTTTACCGAGCAGGGGATAGTTTATGTCCCCATACCTATCCGGACAAAATCCGAATTGAATGTCCTTAAGATGGGAATGAGCCTGTTCAGGTTGATCCGCGCGGTCAAGGAGAAAGGAATAGATGTGGTGCATTCCAATACCCGGGTTACTCAGGTATTGGGAACTTGGCTTAGCCGCTGCACAGGTAAGCCGCATATCACCACCTGGCACGGTTTTTTCAAGAACAGGTTATCCCGGAAGGTTTTTCCCTGTAAGGCTATGGCGACCATAGCTATAAGCGAATCCGTGCGCGACCATCTGATCAATGATTTTGGATATGACCAGGCAGGCCTTAGGCTTGTATATAACGGCATCGACACTGAGAAATTGAAGCTTCAGGATTTCAAGAGCCGCAAAGACGTTAAAAGAGAATTTGGATTAAAGGACGGTCCGGTAGTGGGGATCGTGGCCAGGCTTTCCGAGGTAAAGGGCCAGGCCTACCTTATCCGTGCGATGAAACTGGCGTTGAACAAGGTCCCTGACGCCCAGCTTTTTATAGTCGGAGAAGGAAGGACCGAGAAAGGGTTAAAAAGGCTTGTTCGCGAACAGGGGATGTCCGACAGCGTTGTTTTTCTGGCTAAATCCCAGAATATTCCGCAGGTTTTGTATGTAATGGATGTTTTTGTGATGCCGTCCTTGAACGAAGGGCTGGGCCTTGGGTTGATGGAGGCAATGGCCTGGGCTAAGCCGGTTATCGGCTCAAGGGTCGGGGGGATATTAAACCTGGTCTCCCACGGCCAGAACGGATTGCTGGTCAACCCCGCGGATGTCCCTGGATTGTGCTCGGCGATAGTGGAATTAATTAATGATCCGGTCAAGGCTTCCAGCTTGGGCAATAACGCCAGGATATTCGTTAATCAGCGATTTTCAATGGAAAAGATGGTTGTGGAGACAGAAAGGATATACCAGGAATGCGTAGACAAAAAAGATTAGCGGTTATTTCAGGTATTGTCGCGCTGGTTTTTATCGTAGCCGCGGGGTTTATCCGGCAGCAATACCTTTTGCCCATAGCAATGTACCATTCAATATCCCAGAGCGTGCCAGAGGGGAACCGTTTGATTGTTTCGGTTAAGACATTTGACAGGCAAATGGAGTTCTTAAAAACGCATAAGTATAACGTGATCTCTCTGGAGGAAGCGGGGGATTTGATCAAAAACAGAAAAAAAGCCCCTGCCCGGACCTTGGTTTTGACCTTTGATGACGGGTATAAGGATAATTACACCTATGCCTTTCCCATATTGAAGAAATATAACCTTCCGGCTACAATATTCATAATAGTCAATGAGGTGGGAAGGCCTGACCGGCTTAGCTGGGACCAGATGAAGGAGATGCAGGATTCCGGTTTGGTTACTTTCGGCAGCCACACGCTGTCGCATCCTTTTCTTGAATGCGTGGAAGACGATCAGAAATTGCTTGAAGAAATTGAAAGTTCGCGCAGGATACTCCAGGAAAAACTGGCAAGCCCGGTGAATACATTCTCGTATCCCTGCGGCAGATTGAACGCCAGGGTCAGGGAATGCGCGGTCAATGCCGGGTATAAGGCGGCGGTAGCTACCAACCCCGGAAAGAAGATGGCTAATGACGATGTTTTTGCCCTGAAGCGCCTTAGGATATCCGAGAACGCGGCGAACCTTTTTGTTTTCTGGGCGGAGACCAGCGGGTATTACAATTTTATCCGCGAGAATAGGCATAAATAATATTGAAATGAAGAATAAAGAAAAAATACTGATATTCAACGTCAACTGGCTGGGGGATGTCCTTTTCTCCACCGCGGTCATCCGGAACATTCGTTATAATTACCCGGATAGTTTCATAGCCTGCGTTATTCCCGGCAGATGTCAGTCTGTTTTAGAAGGCAATCCATACCTCGATGAGGTAATTATTTTCGATGAGAAAAAAGAGCACAAAGGGGTCTTGGCTAAAATAAAATTTGTCGCTTACTTGAGGGGTAAGAAATTCGACAGGATATTCCTTTTGCACCGGTCATTCAGCCGGCTGCTTATCGCGTTCCTGGCCGGGATACCCCGGCGCATCGGTTATTACACCGCTAAACGCGGCTTCCTTCTGACCCAAAAAATAACGCCGCCGGATATAAACAGCATGCACCGCATAGATTATTATTTAAATGTGATCGGGAAGTCGGGGCTGGAAGTCAAGGACCGGTTCACCGACTTCTTTGTCAGCGAAAAGGACCTGTTGCGGGTTAAAGAATTATTAGCCGGTTATGGCTTGACTGACAAGGACCTTTTGGTAGGGATAAACCCCGGAGGTAACTGGGGCCCTAAACGCTGGCCAAAAGAATATTTCAGTTGTTTAGCCGACCGGTTGATCGAAGAATTATCCGCGAGGGTGCTTATTACCGGCAGCCAGAAGGATCTCGCTTTGGCTGAGGAGATCCGCTCAAAGATGAAGAATAAGCCGGTTATAGTCTGCGGCCAATTAAGCATCAAGCAGTTCGCCGGCCTGGCGAAAAGGCTGGATTTGTTTATCAGCGCTGATTCCGGCCCTTTGCATATCGCCAACGCCGCAGGCGCGAAGAAAATTATAGGCCTTTTTGGCCCCACCGATACCAAAATAACCGGGCCTTATCCGCCGGATAACGCGGTCATTTTGCAAATAAATGCAGGATGCGTTATACCTTGTTACAAAGTTGATTGTAGGGATAACCGCTGTATGAAGGCCCTCACTCCGGATATGGTGATCTCCCGGGTAATGGAGATATTCCCGGCTCCTTAAATATTACTGATATGGCCAAGATAAATAAAATCTTATTTGTTACCCTGAGCAATATCGGCGACGCGATTTTGACTCTGCCGGTCATCGATAATCTGAGATTGGCTTATCCGCAGGCTCAAATAACCGTGTTATCCGGACCGCGCCCGGCTGAGATATTCAGGGATAACCCTAATATCAAGGAACTGGTGGTTTATGATAAGCATGCCGGGCTCAAAGAGAAGATCCGGATATTGTCAGGTTTCTATCAGGCAGGATTTGACCTGGTTGTGGATCTGCGTAATAGTATTTTCGGCTTTCTTGTCCCGGCCAGGTTTAAGACGCCGTTATTTTCAGGTATCCCCGCGGATATAAAACATATGCAGGCAAGGCACCTGTTTAAGATAGAAAACTTTAAAATACCGCAGCCGCAGGCTGGCGCCGGTGAATATGGGTTTTTAAACATTCCCTCTTCTGACAAGGCATACATCAAAGGCGTTTTAAGCAATAATAACATAAAAGAGCAGGATAAGATCGTAGTAGTTTCCCCGGGGGCAAGAAGCCATATTAAGCGCTGGCCCAGGGAAAGGTTCGCGGAATTATGTTCCGACCTGATCCAAGAGTTCAATGCCAAATTGATCCTGGTAGGGGACAGTCAGGATATCCCTATAAATAAATATATACGGGATAATGTAAAAACCCCGGTCATTGACCTGAGCGCAAAGACTACGATCCGCCAACTCGCGGTTTTGTTGAAGAAGGCGAGAGTCCTTATCACCAATGACAGCGCGAATATGCATCTGGCCAGTTATTTGAATGTTCCGGTAGTGGCTGTTTTTGGTCCGACGGATGATGAGAAATACCGGCCATGGTCGGATAATTCGTTTGTGGTTAAAAAGGAGCTCTTTTGCCGCCCCTGCCGCAAAGCCCAGTGCGCTTCCGGCGACCTTCTATGCATGAGCCTGGTGCGGGTAAAGGATGTTTTGAATAAGGTGCGAGATGTTTTGACCACCGCTTCCGAAACTTTGCTGTCCGGCCAGCGCCAGAATTTTAAACGCATCCTGATCTGCCGCACGGACAGGATAGGCGATGTTATATTATCCACGCCCGTGGTTGCTGCTTTGAGAAACGCTTATCCGTCGGCTTATATCGCTATGATGGTCCGGCCGTATACTAAAGATATCGTTCAAGGCAATCCTGATTTGGATGAGGTCATAATTTATGATAAAGATATCCTGGAAAAGAACGGTCTCAGG
This sequence comes from Candidatus Omnitrophota bacterium, assembly GCA_023227985.1. Lineage (NCBI taxonomy): Bacteria > Pseudomonadati > Candidatus Omnitrophota > Candidatus Omnitrophota bacterium. The sequence continues at coordinate 28,558 of JALOCB010000013.1, forward strand.
TTTCTGAAATTCGCTAATTCCGTCCGAAAGAAAAAATTTGATCTGGCACTTATCCTGCATCCGACCAATATGATACATTTATTGGCCCTTTTAGCTGCTATACCTGTCAGGGTAGGTTATGACCGCAAATCGGGCTTTTTGTTGACCCGGCGTATTCCCCACCTTAAGCATTTAGGCCAGAAACATGAGATGGAATATACCTTGGATATGATCAGGGCTATCGGCATAGAGCCGCGGGATAAGGGGCTTTTTGTTTCGGTTAGCCCGGATTCGGAAGAATGGGTTGAAGAGATGTTTCGGGAGAAAGGGCTGAGCAGCCAGAATAAGATATTAGCATTGCATCCCGGGTCCAGTTGTAAGTCCAAGATGTGGCCGGCGGAAAGGTTCGCCCAAGCCGCCAGGGAATTGTCCAGGGTAAAGGGTTTTAAGGTATTGATATTAGGCAGCCCGCAGGAAAAAGAGTTGGCGGCAAATGTCAATAAGCTGTTAGACGGGGAGGCGATCGATCTTTCCGGGACAACCATAAGCCAGGATATAAGTATCCTGAAAAGGTGCGCTTTATTGATCACTACTGATTGCGGGACAATGCATATGGCTTCAGCTTTAAACGTGCCACAGGTGGTGATCTTCGGCAGGAACCAGCCGGGGTTAAGCGTATCGCGCTGGGGGCCTACTGGAAAGAATTCCCGGGTATTGCATAAAAAGGCCGGTTGTTCGGAATGCCTGGCCCATGACTGTAAAAAAGATTTCGCCTGCCTGAAGGCGGTCAGCGTAAAGGATGTCCTGGCCGCTGTTGAGTCGTTATAGGCCAAGAAAAAATATTGACAAGATAAGACCGGGTGGTATACTAAAAATGAATATTAAGTAAAGGGATTAAAGGACAAGGACGTCCGTCAATCTTAGACGGAGTCCTTTTTTTTTGGCTTGCCGTGCTTAAAAAACAGGCGATAATCGCCGGTTATTATGACAACGGCGAAAAAGGAGGAAAGGATGTCAAAGCGGATCGAAGAGTTTATGGCAGGGGTTATCGCTAAGAACCCGGGCGAGACCGAGTTTCACCAGGCAGTGCGCGAGGTCGTGGAATCAGTAATGCCTTATGTCGAGGCTAACCCGAGATACCAGAAAGCAAAAATCCTGGAAAGGATAGTTGAACCGGAAAAAACGGTGATCTTTAGGGTCCCTTGGTGCGATGATAAAGGCGAATTCCAGGTAAACCGGGGGTTTCGTATTCAGATGAACAGCGCTATCGGCCCTTATAAAGGAGGGATACGCCTTCATCCCAGCGTTAACCTTGGCATATTGAAATTCCTGGCTTTTGAACAGGTATTTAAGAACAGCCTGACTACTTTACCTATGGGCGGCGCCAAGGGCGGTTCAGATTTCGACCCTAAAGGTAAATCCGATAACGAGGTGATGCGTTTCTGCCAGAGTTTTATGACCGAACTGCAAAAGCATATCGGCCCGGATACCGATGTCCCTGCCGGAGATATCGGCACAGGCGGACGCGAGATCGGGTTTATGTTCGGCCAGTATAAAAGGTTGCGCAATGAATTTACCGGTGTGCTTACCGGCAAAGGCCTGAATTGGGGCGGCAGCCTGGTTCGTCCGGAAGCTACCGGTTACGGATGCGTTTATTTCGCCCAGGAGATGCTCAAGACCAAAGGCGAATCATTGAAGGGGAAAGTCTGCGTGGTTTCCGGTTCAGGCAATGTCGCGCAGTATACGGTTGAGAAACTTTTGCAGCTGGGGGCTAAACCGGTCACGCTTTCCGATTCCACCGGATATATCTATGACCCGGACGGGATCAGCGAGCAGAAACTGAGATTCGTGATGGAGCTTAAGAACGTAAAACGCGGCAGGATCAAGGAATATGCCGATAAATACGGCTGCAAATACTTTGAAGGCAAAAAACCCTGGGATGTTAAATGCGATATGGCGTTTCCCTCAGCGACCCAGAACGAGATCAATGAGGCTGATGCCAAGAAGCTGATAAAGAACGGATGTCTCTGCGTGGCTGAAGGCGCGAATATGCCTTCTACCCCGGAAGCGATCGCAGTATACCAGGACTCCAAGATACTTTACGCGCCTGGTAAGGCCTCGAATGCCGGCGGCGTAGCCACCTCAGGCCTGGAAATGTCCCAGAACAGCCAGAGGCTGTCCTGGACCAGGGAAGAAGTGGATGAGAAGCTGCATCAGATCATGATCAGCATCCATGAATCCTGCGTTAAATACGGAAAAGAAGGAAAATACATCAACTATGTCAAGGGCGCGAATGTGGCTGGATTCGTTAAAGTCGCTGACGCCATGCTTGATCAAGGTTTGGTGTAATCGCGGTTAACAGCTAAGATAAAAGGGCGGGTTTCTACTCTAAAAACGTTTCCTTCGGGAAATGTAGGTTAGATCAGGAGCCCGCTCTTTTGTTTTATGCGGTTAAAAATAAATACTTGACAAAATAAAACTATATGTTATATTCTACCAAAGTGATAGAGATAGTAGAGATTAATCGGGAGAGATGAAAATGCTTAAATTATCGACTAAAGGAAGATATGGAGTTCGGTTAATGCTGGATCTGGCTCTGCATTTCGGCAAAGGCCCGATCTCGTTGAAGGATATTTCCAAAAGGCAGGAGATCTCCGAGAAATACCTGTGGCATTTGATCCCCCCGCTGAAGAATGCCGGTTTGGTCACTGCTACGCGCGGCGCGCATGGAGGTTATATATTAGCGAAACCAGCTTCGCAGATCAATCTGCAGGAGATCGTTTCTCTATTAGAAGGTCCTATGCGCCTGGTTGAATGCACGCAGGATCTGGGCGCTTGTAGACGTTCAAATAACTGTATTGTTCGGGACATTTGGACTGAGGCAACGGATAAATTTTTAGATATTTTGAGTTCTTTTACTCTAGAAAGCATTATAAAAAGGCATAACGGCAGATTTGAGGCGGTAGTATATAATATATAAGGAGGGTTAATGGCAAGGATATTCGCAGATATCACTAAAACGGTTGGAAATACTCCTTTAGTAAAGTTAAATCGTATAACTGAAGGATCGGCGGCAGTTATTTTGGCAAAGATCGAGTCATTTAATCCTTTGTCCAGCATAAAGGACCGCATAGGGGTAGCGATGGTGGAAGACGCCCAGAGGAAAGGCGTTCTTCGCAAGGATTCCGTGATCATCGAGCCGACTAGCGGTAATACCGGGATTGCTTTGGCTTTTGTGGCAGCGGCAAAGGGATACCGGCTGATCCTAACGATGCCGGAGACTATGAGTATAGAAAGGCGGAGATTGTTGTCTATCCTAGGGGCTGAAGTAGTTTTGACCTCCGGGGCAGAAGGAATGACCGGGGCAGTAGAAAAAGCGCAGGAATTAGTGAAAAAAACTCCAGGAGCAGTTATGTTGCAGCAGTTTTCTAATTCGGCTAACCCGGCTATTCATCGCAAAACTACGGCCGAAGAAATATGGAAAGATACTGAGGGTAAAGTTGATATTATTATCGCCGGAGTCGGAACCGGAGGGACGCTAACCGGGATCGCGGAAGCCCTTAAAAAGAGGAAGAAGGGCCTTAAGATGATCGCTGTAGAGCCGGATAACTCCGCGGTATTATCAGGGGGGACTGCCGGGGCGCATAAAATACAAGGGATAGGCGCTGGGTTTATCCCGCAAGTTTTGAACAGGGGGATTATAGATGAGGTCATCCGGGTCAAGGATGAGGATGCGGGGATCACCAGCCGCAGGCTGGCAAAGATGGAAGGCATTCTTGTAGGTATTTCCAGCGGCGCGGCGACCTGGGCAGCGTTAGCGGTCGGCAAAAGAAATGAAAATAAAGGCAAGGTTATTGTGGTAATATATCCTGATACAGGTGAAAGATATTTATCTGCCGATTTTTTTAATGAATAATTAATTGTCGGACGTTCAGGGAAAGGGTGAATGGTGACGAGCAATAAGATCGATATTTACGGGTTGTTGGAAAAGGTGCGCGAACAAAAGCCTATAGTGCATCATTTGACCAACTGGGTGACTATTTATGACTGCGCCAATGTGGTCAAGGTCTTTGGAGCTTCTCCGGTAATGGCCCATGCCAAAGAAGAGGCTGACCAGATGGCGGGTATCGCTTCGGCGCTGGTATTGAATATCGGAACCCTGACCGTGGAATTGGTGGAGGCAATGAAGATCGCCTGCGCTGGCGCGAACAAGAAAGGCATTCCGGTTGTGCTGGATGCCTGCGGAGCGGGGGCTACGCAGCTGCGCGATAAGAGTTGTTTTGAATTGCTGGATGAATGTAAGATAGATATCATAAAAGGAAATCCCTCGGAGATCGCCAGGATCGCCGGTGAGGATGTAAAGACAAAAGGCGTGGATTCAACTGATATCCGGGCGGACCTGAAACAATTAGCCGTAAAACTCGCTTTACAGCGCGGCTGCACTGTGGTTATCACCGGCAAAGAAGATATTATTACCGACGGCAAAAGAACATTTGTCGTCAAGAACGGTGATCCGTTGATGGCGGATATTGTCGGTACGGGTTGTATGGCTGCTTCGGTTATCGGGACGTTTGCAGCGGTTGAAAAAGATCCGGTCCTGGCAGTGTCTGCAGGGCTGGCTTGTTTTGAGATCGCCGCTGAATGCGCGGCTAAAAAGGCCAAAGGCCCGGGGTCGTTCAAAGAAGCGCTTTTTGACTGTATTTATAATTTGGATAAGAAAACCCTAGATACTAAGCAGAATATTTTTACGGCCTGAAACAGGTTTTTTTGAATATGTTACTGACAAAAGAACAGGCAGTCGGGTTGCTTTTAGATACCGATAAAAAAACGGTCGCCGGGTTATTCAGGCAGGCGGATGCTACCCGCAGGAAATATGTCGGAGACCAAGTCCATCTGCGCGGGCTTATTGAATTCTCCAATTATTGCCGTAAGGATTGCCTGTATTGCGGCTTGCGCAAGAGCAACCGCAAGCTGCGGCGGTACCGTATGGGGCTGGGGGAAATATTCGCGGCAGCTCAAAATGCTGCCGGCCTTGGTCTGCGTACTATCGTGCTGCAATCCGGAGAAGATCCGCAGTATAAGTCAAAAGAGTTGTGTTTGCTCATTGAGAAGATCAAGAAACTGGATGCGGCGGTTACTCTTTCAGTGGGGGAATTGACTTTTAGCCAATACAAACAGCTGAAGTCCGCCGGGGCTGATCGTTATCTGCTTAAATTTGAGACATCCGATCCGCAACTGTATAAAAAACTACGGCCGGGGTGCGTATTCTCCGATAGACTGCGTTGTTTAAACCAGCTTAAAGAGCTGGGTTATCAGGTCGGTTCAGGGATAATGACCGGTCTGCCCGGCCAGACTATCGGCAGCATTGCCGACGATATTTTTATTTTTAAGGACCTGGAGCTGGATATGATCGGTATCGGGCCGTTCATACCTCATCCAAATACGCCTTTGGCCAAAAGCCAGGGGGCAAGCCTGGAACAGGTATTAAGGGCTGTTGCATTAACGCGTATTGTTACTAAATATACCCACATACCCGCGACTACGGCCACAGGAACGATCGACAGCCGGGGCCGGCAAAAGGCATTGCAGTGCGGAGCGAATATCCTTATGCCCAATGCCACGCCGCTTAAGTACCGTAAGCTCTACAAGATATATCCGGATAAGATATGTTTAAGCGATGATGCCTTTAAATGCCGGGGATGCGTGAAAAAAATGGTTTTATCGCTGGGCAGGAAGATCGGTTCCGGACCCGGCCATAGTTTGAGAAAACGATGAAAAAGAAAGTTATGGTGGCGATGAGCGGCGGTGTGGACTCCTCGGTCGCCGCAGCTATCCTTAAGGAAAAAGGTTTTGAGGTTGCGGGTTTGACCATGTGTCTTGATCTGCCTGATGCCAAACATTCGGTGCAGCACCCTGCCCATTTGGATGGGCAGGGGTGCGCCTCTGCGCGACCTGCCTGTTGCGGGACGCAGGGGATCAGCGACGCCAGGCGCGTGGCTGATATTCTGGGGATACGGCATTATGCGTTTAGCTTCGGCAGGGATTTGCAGGAAAAGGTGATCGCGGATTTCGTGAAGCAGTACAGCCTCGGGGTTACCCCTAATCCCTGCGTGCGCTGCAATGAATTTTTGAAATTCGACGGATTATTGAAAAAGTCGATCGGCCTGGGAATGGATTATCTGGCTACCGGGCATTATTGCCGGATCAGCAGGTCAGGGAGCAAGTATTTTTTAAAGAAAGCGCTGGATAAGAACAAGGATCAATCCTATTTTCTGTACCGCCTGACCCAGGATAAAATAAGACGCATATTATTCCCTTTGGGCGGATTGACCAAAGATCAGGTGCGCGGCCTCGCTCAAAAGTACGGTTTGCCGGTCGCCGACAAGAAAGAAAGCCAGGAGATCTGTTTTGTCCCTGGGACTTACCGGGAATTTATTGAGGAGAAATTGAGAGGAAAATTCTCCCCGGGACCGATAAAGGACACGCAGGGCAAAGCCCTGGGAATTCATAAAGGCATTCCTTTTTACACCATAGGGCAAAGGGATAAATTGGGAATCGCCTGCGGATATCCGGTATATGTTTCTGTAATAGACAGACGGAAGAACACCATAGTCGTCGGCAGGAAAGAGGAATTGCTGAAAAGCAGGTTTTTGGTCAAGGATATCATTTATCCCGGATCATCTATCAGAAGAAAAAAACTGTTAAAGGTCAGGATCCGGCATCTTTCGCCTGAAGCGCCGGCTTCTGTCAAGCCCGCAGGCAGGAACGCCGAGGTAGAATTCAGAAAGCCCTGTTTTGCCATCACTCCGGGGCAGTCAGCTGTATTCTATGATAAAGATAAGGTGGTTGGAGGCGGGATCATCGCAAAAGTCCTATCCTGATATCCCCGGACCGGATTCGCTAAAAAATCAATAAAATGCTTGATTTTAGCGGAAATTGTGATATATTTTTACTTTCTGACCGTATTGCAAATCCCGGATAAAAAGCTGTCACAATAGAAAGATCTTTCAGATGGAAGATAAGAATATAATCGAGATCAAAAATTTAGTCGATAAGTGGAAGGACAAGGAAGGCAACTTGATCATGATCCTCCACGAGATACAGAACCATCACGGATACGTCCCCCGTGAGCTTTCTTTGGAACTTTCCCGGATGCTGGGTGTGCCGCTGGCCCGGATCTACGAAGTGATCACTTTCTACAATTTCTTTAAATTATCCCCTCCAGGTAAACACAGAATATCCGTTTGTCTGGGAACAGCCTGTTATCTTAAGGGCGCCGCTGAACTTATTTCCGAACTTAAAAGCTTTTTAAGCGTGGAAGAAGGCCAGACCACAAAGGACGGGTTGTTCCATTTGGACGTGGTCAGGTGCCTGGGATGCTGCGGTTTGTCACCGGTGATGATGATCGATGATAAGGTCTACGGCAAGGTCAAAAAAGCCGAGGTCATCGATATCATATCCAAATATACTAAAGAGGGCTGATCTTATGGCAAAATTTACCCCGGCAGACATAGACAGGATCAAGAGTGAGACCAGATCCCGGTCAAAGAATTGGATCAAGGTGGGTATGAGCACTTGCGGCGTCGCCGCCGGCGCGGATGAGGTATTTGCCGTGTTCTCCGAGGAGGTAAAGAAGCGTAATCTCCAGGTTGAGGTGAAGAAGTGCGGCTGTCTGGGTATGTGTTACGCCGAGCCGCTGGTTGAGGTAAATATCGAGGGGAGCCCCGCGGTTATCTACGGCCGGGTGAATAAAGAAGTGGCTATTAAGATAATGGAAAAACATGTCTGCGACAAGATGTTGGTCAATGATTATGTGGTTGAACTGGAACTTAAAGATCAAACCGCCTAACTATGTACACTAAGACAATACTATTAAAGGATACCGCGCTTTTTCAGGAGGACAGGACAAAGGAATTTTATACCACCCTGTTGAACCAGTTGCGCGAGGCCGGCCTGCATGACGAGGTTCAGGTGGTCAGGGTGGCGGATATCGGCGTGTATAACCGCGGCATAGTGCTAAAGATTCTGCCGGATAATATATTTTATGCCGATGTAAAAGAAGAAGATATCAGAAAGATAATCAATCAGACCATAAAGGCCCATAAGATAGTCGATGGCATTCATCTCAAGCATGAGGCTAAGCAGATAAGGATAGTTCTGCGCAACTGCGGAAAGATCAATCCTGAAAGCATCGAGGAATATATAGCCTGCGACGGGTACCAGGCGTTGAAAAAGATACTGACTGAATACACCCCGGAAAAGGCCATAGAGGAATTAAAAAAAGCAGGGCTAAGGGGCCGGGGCGGCGCCGGTTATCCTACCTGGATGAAATGGAAGTTCGCCCGGGGGGTTGTTTCAGGGGAAAAATTCGTTATCTGCAACGCCGATGAAGGCGATCCGGGGGCTTATATGGATCGCAGCGTCCTGGAGGGCGATCCGCATTCGGTCATTGAGGGTTTGATCATCGCGGCATTCACTATAGGCGCTTCCAAAGGGTATTTTTATATAAGGGCTGAGTATCCCTTGGCGGTTGAAAGGATACAGAATGCCATAAATCAGGCTTACGAGCATGGTCTTTTAGGAAAAGATATATTAGGGACATCTTTTAATCTGGATATTGAGATCAGGTTAGGCGCGGGTGCGTTTGTCTGCGGAGAAGAAACCGCGTTGATCGCTTCGATAGAGGGCAGACGCGGAACGCCCAGGCCGCGTCCGCCGTATCCCTCGGTAAAAGGTTTATGGGGTAAACCCACGGTAATTAATAACGTGGAGACCCTGGCCAATATACCGGTGATATTCGCCAAAGGCGCGGAATGGTTTAACCGTATCGGCACGCCGACTTCCAAGGGGACAAAGGTTTTTGCCGTGACCGGTAAAGTTAAGAACTCCGGACTGGTAGAGGTCCCTATGGGGATAACCTTAAGAGAGATAGTTTATGATATCGGCGGCGGCACGATCTCCAATAAACCGGTAAAGGCGGTGCAGACCGGCGGTCCTTCCGGCGGGGTTATACCCGTTGAATGCCTGGATACGCCTGTGGATTACGAAAACCTGCAGAAATTAGGCTCGATCATGGGCTCAGGCGGTATGATCGTCATGGATGAGGACGATTGTATGGTGGATATCGCCAAGTTCTACCTCAAATTCTGCGTTGAGGAATCCTGCGGTAAATGCGCGCCCTGCCGTATAGGCGGGACCCAGATGCTGGCTATACTTGAACGCATATCCGAAGGCAAAGGCAAGATCGAAGATATCGCTTACTTAAAAAGGATCGCCTTTGCCATGCAGAAGGCGTCGTTATGCGGGCTGGGCCAGACCGCGTCTAATCCGGTGCTTTCGACCATAAGATATTTCGAGGCTGAATATAAAGAACATATCTTGGATAAGAAATGCGCTTCGCATAAATGCGCTAACCTGGCCACTTACAGCGTAATTCAGGAGAAATGCAAGAAATGCGGGATGTGCCAGAAGAACTGCCCTGTGGACGCTATCCCCGGAAGCAAGGAAGAAGGATTTATGATCAAACAGGAAAAATGCGTCAAATGCGGCAGATGTTTCGAGGTCTGCAAATTCAAGGCGATCTTAAAAGGATAATATGGCTAAAGCGGTAAAGGCTAAAATAAACGGTATTCTCCTGACAGTCCCGGTAGGAACGACGATACTCGAGGCTGCCAGGGATGTGCAGATAAAGATTCCCACATTGTGCAAACATCCGGACCTGCCTCCGTCGGCTTCCTGCGGTATATGTATAGTAAAGGTAAAGGGCTCGAATAAGATGCTCAGGGCCTGTTGTACCCCGGTGGAAGAGGGCATGGATATCATCACTCATGACCCGGAGATCGTGGAGATCCGCAGGACGGTTATCGAACTGATATTATCAAATCATCCCAATGACTGCCTTAAATGCGGAAGGAATAACGATTGCGAGCTGCAGAAGCTGGTAGCGGATTTCGGGATCAGGGAAGAATCATTCGCCCAGTTCCTTAAGGACTTGCCTAAAGATAATTCGACCAATACCATAGTGCTGGAGCCCCAAAAATGCATACTCTGCGGCCGGTGCGTTGAAGTCTGCCAGGATATCCAGGATGTCTGGGCGCTGTCATTCCTGGAAAGAGGGATAGAAACAAGGATCTCTCCTGCCGGGGATATCCAGTTGGCTGATTCTCCGTGTGTTAGATGCGGACAGTGCGCGGCGCATTGTCCGACTGGAGCTATAGTTGAGAAAGACGAAGCCTCCAGGGTCTGGGAGGCTTTGCAGAATAAAGATAAATATTGCGTTGTGCAGATCGCGCCCGCGGTTAGGGTGGCGATAGGGGAGGCTTTTGGTTTCCCTGTGGGCGCTAATTTGACCAAGAAACTCTACGCGCTTTTGCGCAGGCTGGGTTTCAAAGCTGTATTCGACACCAATTTCGCCGCAGACCTGACTATTATGGAAGAGGCGAGTGAATTCGAGGAGAGGTTGCTTCTGGGAAAACGCCCGTTGCCGCTGATCACATCCTGCTGCCCTTCTTGGGTAGATTATATGGAGAAGTTCCATACGGATATGATCGACAATTTCTCTTCCTGTAAATCCCCGCATGAGATACTGGGGGTATTGTCCAAGACCTATTACGCCAAGAAGAACAATATCGACCCGAGCAAGATATTCATGGTTTCGATAATGCCCTGCACCGCTAAAAAATATGAGATTACCCGCAGCGACGATATGTTCGCCTCGGGCCTGCAGGATGTCGATGTGGCTTTGACCACCCGTGAATTGGCCAGGATGATCAAGCAGGCGGGCATAGATTTTAATTCCCTGCCGGATGAAGAATCGGACAGCATCCTGGGGGAATATGCCGGAGCGGGAGTTATTTTCGGGGCTACCGGCGGGGTAATGGAAGCCGCCTTAAGGACCGCGTATTATTTCATTACCGGCAAGGAATTGAACAAGGTTGAGTTTGAAAGCGTCCGAGGCCTGAAAGGCGTTAAAGAGACCGAGGTGGAGGTGGCTGGCAAAAAGATCAAGATCGCGATCGCCCACGGATTGGGTAATGTGGAATACGTTTTAAATAAGGTCAGGGATGCCAGGAATAACAATCAAGAACTGCCGTATCATTTTATCGAAGTCATGGCCTGTCCCGGTGGTTGCGTGGGCGGCGGCGGTCAACCGTATATGGTCACCGACGAATTGCGCATCAAGAGGGCTGCAGGGTTGTATCAGGATGACAGCGAAAAGCAGATCCGTTGTTCTCATCAGAACCCCTACATCAAACGTATTTACGAGGAATTTTTAGAGAAGCCGTTAAGCGAAAAATCCGAGAAGCTTTTGCATACAACATATAAAGCCCGGCCCACTTATCGCAAATGAAAACAGATCTGTAACGAAATAAAAGATGCGCCTGTTCCTGCAAGAACAGGCGCTTTTTTATTGTGTGGGTTTTACTGGAAGGAGATGGCGATTTGAAGATATTGGTCACCGGAGCTACCGGTTTTGTGGGCCAAAGCCTGGTTGAGGCGTTGAACAGGGAAAAACATCAGCTTTACGCGTTAGTCAGGAAAACGAGCAGCGTGGACGTTCTGAAAAAGAATAATGTCCGGCTGGCTTACGGCGATATAGCCGCGGGCGAAGGGTTAAAAGAGGCCTTAGGCCTTGGCTTCGACGCCATATACCATTGTTCCGGCCTGGTTGAAGACACTAAGTTAAAAAGATTGAGGGAAGTTAATGTCAAGGGCACGGAGAATATTTGCAGGTTAGCCCTGGAAGTAAAAGTACCCAGGTTCATCTATTTGAGTTCAGTCGCGGTGGTCAGCGGTAATCTTGATGTGCCGTTAACAGAAAACCTTCCGTTTAAAGCTACCAATAACTATGGAATATCCAAATTAGAGGCGGAAAAAAAGGTGATTGAATTCCGTAAGCAAGGGTTAAGGGCCGCGATAATCCGGCCGAGTATGATCTATGGGGAGGGCGAGCCGCATCTTTCGGGGCTGCTAATGCGATTGCTAAAGTTCCGGCTTTTGCCTATTGTTGACGGTGGTAATAATAAATTACACCTGGCGTATGTGAAGAATGTGGCGGCGGCCCTGGTTATGGCTCTGCATAATGACGCTTTTTTGGAGGGTTCTTTCTTTGTCGCCGATGAAGATGTCCTGACAGTAAAGGAGATATTCACGACCTGGAGCAAGGTAGTAGCCGGGGGCCCGCCTTTTCTTATGCCCCGCTGGATCACTCCGGCATTAACCGCTATTCCCGGTATAGGCAAAAAACTAAGTTTTTTCCTGAAAGACCGGGTATATGATATCTCCCGTATAAGATCTCTGGGTTACAAACCGGTGCTGGATACCCGTCAGGCGCTTATTAAAACCGCACAATATTGGAAGGGGTAGGGGACGGTTCCTCGTTAAATTACTCTTTGATATATAATAAGTTACAACGACGCTATTGGCAAATTTAGACGGCTATGAAAGAAATTACTGCGGCGCGAGTTGACAAATGCCTCAATGCAACTACTGTAACTGCAGATATCTATAAGCAGAGGAACCGTCCCCTACTTTTTGAGATAGATGCGCGCGCTGGCATCCACTTCTTCGAATTCCCCGGTCATTCTAGATGCCAGGTTTTCGGTTTTTCCAAGGACCAAATATCCTGGTAACCGCAGGCATTTGTGGAATTTGCCCAGGATATCTTCCTGCAGTTTTAGATCGAAGTAAATAAAAACATTGCGGCAGGTTATCAGATCGATATCCTTCAGGTTGATATCGGAAGTAAGATCCAGGTAGGAGTATGCGACCATGTCCTTTATCTCCTGGCGAAGCTGGTATTCCTGGTTGTTTCGATCCTGAAAATACCTGTTTAACTGCCCCGGGTTGATATTTACCAGGCTTTTTTTCGGGTAACATGCCTTTTGGGCGAAGTTGAGGCAGGCTCTATCCACATCCGTAGCCTGGATATGTATGCTGAAATTTTTAAGGTTTTTACCGAATAATTCAGCGATCATGATCGCCAGCGAGAATGGTTCTTCACCGTTCGCACAGCCCGCGGACCATATCCTCAGCGTATTTTCTCCGTTTTTATTCTTGATCCGTATTAAATTTTCCAAAAGATATCTTATAGTCACCCATACCGGAGGGTCGCGGAAGAATTCAGAAACATTGATGCACATGGTTTCAAACAATTTATCATACTCCGCCGGGTTCCGGGTCAGGAATTCCAGGTAAGCGGCGTAGGAATTCAATTGATTGGCGCGGATCCTTAGGGCCATACGCCTTTTTAAGATCTCGATATGGTAATGGCGCAGGTCCAGGCTGCGTTCCTGTAATATTCTATCCATTATTGACCGGAGCGTTTTATTGCGGTTTTCTTTGATTTCGTGCGGAGGGTCATTGCTTGTTTCATCGATGGATAGAGATATTGCGCGGGTAAAGGTGTTTTGGTGTTCTATTTTGATTTGATGGCTGAGCGCGCTAAGCTCTTGCGGGGGAATATCGGTAAATTCCGCCGGCAGACGGGATAATATTCTCTCCAGCATGTTTTTTTTACAGGCCGGGCAGGTGCAGATATCGAAACGCAGGTCCAGGACGTTGTTCAGCCGTTCGGCAATGAATGCCGAGTTATTTTTCCTGTTATTTTCAGGCATCCCTGGATAATAAGATGCGTAGCTATGCCGATCAGTCTTTTCTCTGATATATGCGCGCGTTGCCGTCTACCTCTTCGAATATTGTTTTTGCTTCCCTGACCAACGTCTCGGATTGCCCCATGATCAAGTATCCTTCCGGGCGGAGGGCTTTGTAAAACTTCATCAAAAGCTGTTCCTGCAGGCTGCGGTCGAAATAAATGAACACGTTGCGGCAGAAAACCATATCTACATCGTTCACCATTTCCGCGGAAGTAAGGTCCAGGTATCGGTAGGTGATCAGTTTGTTTATATCGTCTTTTGTCCGGTAGATATCCTTGTCCTGATTGAAATATCTATCCAGGTATTTTTTGCTTACGTTCTTCAGGCTGTCTTTGGCGTATTCGCCCTTCTCGGCGATCTTAATGCTTTTTTTGTCCACGTCGGTGGCAATGATCTCCACGCAGAAATTCAGGATATCCGCCTGCAGCAGAGAGAGCAGTTTTATGGCTATGGTATGCGGCTCTTCCCCATTGGCGCATCCGGCCGACCATATCCGGATAGTCTTATTGTTATTCCGGGTCTTCCTGCGGATCAGTTCCGCAAAAATTATTCTTACTTTTACCCAGACCGCAGGGTCGCGGAAAAACTCGGACACATTTATGCACATGACCTCGAACAGCTTTTCGTATTCTTCAGGGTTGCGTATAAGCAGCCTGAGATAATCCGGATAGTTATCTATATTGGTCGCGCGCATCCTGATGGCGACGCGCCTTTTTAACAGCTCCTGGTGATAATGTTTGAAATCCAAGCCTCGGTCTTCTTTTATTTTCTCAAGCAGAAGTCCGAAGGTCTGCATTTTGTCCTCTTTTATTTGATGCCTGGGGTTAAGGCTGATCGTGTCGATGGCGGCAATCACCGCGCGGGCGATCTCTGCCTGATGCTCGATCCGGGTCTGTTGGATCACCGTATGCAAAGCGCCTTGTTCAGTAGTTACATATTTAGCGGGGATGCGGGAGAGGATAAAAGCCAGCATGTCATTCTTGCAGGATTGGCAGGTGCAAATATCATAACGCAGGGTCAGGGCGTTATTTAAGCAATCCTTGGCAACATCTTCTATTATATTTTTTAATTTTGTGGACATGTCTCCGGGGAGTTATTAATTACGTTTACATTATAGCATAAATCAAAAAAAAGCAATATTTATTGCTGAAAATTTTTTTCTTGCTTTTTTTGGGAAAACTCTTAAAATATATTCAAATACCATTAACATATATCAGATAGTTTTTGATGTGTATTACCGAACTGATTGAAATAGCTGAAGATAAAATATTATGTCCGAAAAACGTTTTATTATTTTGGGATATAAAGGTTTTACGCTTATTGAAGTAGTTTTAGTCGTGGTTATCATGGGAATATTGGCGGGTTTGGCTATACCCCGGCTGAACAGTTTTTACGCTATAAAGTTGAGCAGTGCGGTGAAGAAAACAGTCAGCGATATCCGGTATATTCAGCGCAAGGCTCTGACTGATAGCACTAATTGTCGTCTGGTTTTTAATGCCGGCACCGACGCATATACGGGACAGGAAGAAAAGCCCAGGGGCAGCAATAACTGGGTCAGCGTAAATGATCCGTTTACCGGCCAGGCCCTCAACGTGAATTTTCGGACCGAGCCTCAATATGCAGGGATCGATATTTCCGGTGCCTCCTTTTTTGGATCGGCGACTTTACAGTTCAATTGGCAGGGGATACCCTTGGCCCCGGGTTCTGTAACGCTTTCTTATAAGGGCGAGAGTAGTATTTTGAGCGTAGCGAACAATACGGGATACGTGAGCGTGCAATGAGACGGCTGAACAACAGGGGATTGACGTTGATCGAGCTTATAGTGATCATTGTGGTGATGGGCCTGGCTATTCCGGCTTTGATCGCCAATCTGGCTACTATTACTTGGCGTTCAACGCAATCTCAGGCGATCGGCGATTCTTTATCTTATGCCCGCAGCCTGCTGGAGGAAATAAAGGTAAAGGACTTTTCCGATCCCGATGATCCGGATAATACGACTCTGGGGGTCAATGCCGACGATGTATATCCTAACTATAACGACGTAGATGACTATAACGGTTATAATGATACCCCGGCATCCGGATTCAGCCGCAGGGTCGCGGTTGATTACGTTAATCTCAGCTCTAATCAATGGTCGGATTCCGCCGACCCTACGGATTTTAAAAGGGTCAATGTGACGGTTTCTTCAAGCGCGGGTTTTTCGGGGAATATTACGCTGGAATATGTGGCCAGCGCTTATAAATTCTTTTAGCTTTTACGCGGGTGGCAGGTTGTTAAAGGTTGGAAAGTCAAATGGTGTCACGCTTATCGAACTGGTGGTTGTGATCGCAATAGCCGGGATCCTGGCTTACGCGTCATCGGCGTATATAAAACAGGTGGTGGACCTGTGGAGGATACTTAATTTCACCGGCGAGACGGTAACCCAAGGCAAAGACGCGGTAGGAAGGATGGTCAGGGAGATCCGGGAGGTCAATAACGAGACCTGCGTGTATATCGCCAATAACGCGGAATTCAGATTCCTGAACACCACCGGAAGCAGCATAGACTTTTATATGTCGAACAATACCTTGATGCGTAACAACGATAAACTGGCCGGGAATATAAATAACCTGACCTTCACGTATTTTAATGAAACCAGCTCGGTTATCAATTCCCCTATAGTCTCGCCGCAAAAAACCGATATACGCAGGGTCGTCATTACGGTCGGGGTCAGGGACGGGGAATTCGGCAGAACGATCACGGAGCAGGCTGTTCCGCGCAACCTGGCAAATTGACCTGGGCCTATGAACAAGAAAAACCGATCTAATTTTAAAGGGATGAGCCTGGTAATAGTGATCATGGCTATGGTGATACTTGGCTCTTTGGGTTGGACTCTGGCGGTCCTGCAATCGCAGAGTTTTCAGGCTAATGTCTCGGAAGTTGATTCGCAGAGGGCGCTGGATATGGCGGAGAGCGGCAGCCAATGGGCGTTATATCAACTCCTTTCGGATACGTCCTGGAGGCAGACCAGTGCGCTGCTGCATACGCTTTATCCCGGACAGTACGAGATAATCTGCCGTAACCCTACCGTCGGCGAAACAGGTGACGCTATCATTGAATCTACCGGATATTATCCCACCAAGGCCAATTATACCGCGATGCGCAAGATTAAACTGCTGGGGAAGCTCGGCAACTTTACCCATGGCAACCAGGTAGGCGTCCAAGTCGCCGGTATCTTTGATTGGGATAATGTTTCCACTTCCGCTATCCGGATAAATTGCGATATGGTCTGCGGACATTATGAAGGCAATGACTCCAATCATACCCTGGACCAGGCCCCTGACTTTCAGGTGCCGGTCACCAGCAGACGGCGCACAGTGATGATTGAGGGGACTATGCCTATGATCGATATAGAGGAGTATGAGGCCGCGGCTTCCGTCAGATACAACGTGGCCGCGGAAACCACGGTCTCCGGCGTGTCCGGAAATAAAACGGTATATACCAACACTGATTTCTTTAAGGCTGCCATGGTTGGCCAGGTCCTGCGCAATGTGACCTCCGGCACCTGGGATGATACGAATTGGGCGGTG
>JALOCB010000014.1 GCA_023227985.1 Candidatus Omnitrophota bacterium
CCGGGATCAACAAATTTCTCCATATCAGCTTTGTCTGGACCCTGCAGAATATTTTAGGCTATGTATTTTATCCTATCGCGGTGATCCTGGGCGTTCCGTTACAGGACGCGGGGACAGTCGCACGGATAGTCGGTGAAAGGACGATCGTAACGGAGGTGGTGGCTTATCAGGACCTGGCTGCTGTTTTAAGCAAGGGCCTGCTGCGCGACCCGCGTTCAGCGGTGATCACGGTCTATGCCTTATGCGGTTTCGCGCATTTTGCATCAATGGCGATCTTTGTGGGGGCGGTTTCCGCTTTAGCGCCTAAAAGGACCCGCGATATCTCAGCTATAGCTTTTCGGGCGCTGGCGGCGGCGACTCTGGCTTGCCTTATGACCGCCTGCGTCGCCGGGGTATTCTTCAACGCGAACGGGACGATCCTTTTAGGCAAATAAAATATGCAGTATCTCAGCGAACATCATATCCTGATATTTTTAGTCCAGATTTTTATTCTTCTGGGCTTGGCCCGGGGACTGGGCGAGTTGTTTAACAGGTTCAAACAGCCTGCGCTTACCGCGGAGATACTGGTAGGCATATTGCTGGGGCCGACTATCCTGGGCAGGTTTTTTCCGCATTTGCACCAGGCTATATTCCCGCCTGATCTGCTGCAATCTAATATGTTACAAACAGTCGCTTGGTTGGGGCTGTTGTTCTTCCTTATGGAAACCGGATTGAAAATGGATTTTTCCATAGCCTGGAGATACCGCTCAGAGGCGCTGACGATCGCGCTTACCGATATAATCGTGCCGATGACCATCGCTTTTACCGCCAGTTATCTTTTGCCTGCGCATTATCTGGTGGATCCGGGGCAGAGGGTCGTTTTTTCGCTTTTTATGGCTACGGCAATGACTATAAGCGCGATGCCTGTGACTATCAGGGCCCTTAATGACCTTAATCTTTCCAAGACCGATTTGGGTTTCCTGATAATGTCGGCTTTGGCGGTAAACGAGATCATCGGATGGCTCATATTCACGCTGATCCTCAGTTTTATTACCAGCGTGAATGTGGATATGGTCAGGATCTTCCTGGTCTTTTCAGTGGCGGTCGGTTTCATGATCTTTTGTATGACCGTGGGGAAAAATCTGGTGAACAGGGTGATCACCAGGATCAAAACGCTCAATATGTCGGAACCGGGCAGCTCATTGACCTTTATTTGCCTGCTTGGTTTTTTCTGCGGCGCGGTGTTCCAGAAGATCGGGATCAATGCCCTTATGGGGTTCTTTGTCGCCGGGGTAATGGCCGGAGAGGCCCGGTCGCTTTCGGTCAGGACCAGGCAGGTAATATCGCAGATGGTCTATGCCATTTTTGTCCCGCTTTTCTTCGCGTGTATCGGGTTGAATGTCGACTTTCTCAAGAACTTCAATCTATTTCTGGTGTTTTTCGTGACTGTCGTAAGCATAAGCGGTAAATTCCTGGGCGCGTGGCTGGGAGTGAATTTCACCGGCCTTCCCAGGACGAATCGGCTCTCCATAGCCATAGCCCATACCCCCGGTGGCTCGATCGAGATTGTGATCGCGCTTCTGGCCCTGCAGTATAATTTGATCAGCCCGGTTATGTTCGTGGCTATTGTTTGCGGGGCGATCCTTTCCTCGATAATATTCGGCCCCTGGCTGAAATACTCGGTCACCCGGCGCAAGGAGATAAGCATACTGGAGTTCTTCTCAAGGGAAACGATAATCCCTGAGTTAAAGTCGGAAAGCAGGGATAACGCGATATACGAGCTTTGCGCGTTGGCCGCTGAACAGGACAATTCCCCGCAGTCGGATACGCTTTATTCCGGGGTAATGGAACGCGAAAACTTGATGGCTACTGCAGTGGAAGAGGGGATAGCTTTGCCTCACGGGCGTTTCGCTTCGTTAAGGAGGCCGCTGGTGGTTTTCGGCCGGTCGGTTACCGGGATCGACTGGGATTCCCCGGACGGTAAGCCCACGCACTTCGTTTTTCTGATATTGACCCCGGCGGGCGATGATGAATTCCAGATCCAGATATTAAGGCATATCGCCAAAACCATGATCGAGAAAGATACCCGGGAATCGATAATGCGCTGCGGCAATGCCCAGGGATTATGGGGCATTCTGCAAATCGCGCTCACCGCAAAACGCGTTGTCCGCAAGCCTAAAACCGGCCATTCTCCGGCTGATAAATAACAGCAATATTCCAATTAAGAGCGAAACCATGATCTTGGAGCAGGGCAACATCTTCGAGCATCCGGCGGATAATAAGGATAAAGAGGCATTTCAAGCCATTCTTAAAAACGATTCTTTTGAGCTGGAAAGTATAATATCGCAGGGCCAGCGCACAGAGCAGGGCAAGTGGCTGGATGAAGAAAATAACGAATGGGTGGTCCTTTTAAGCGGGAAGGCCCGGCTTTTATTCGAACGGGGAAATATTGTCCGCGAGCTCAAACCCGGGGATTACGTTTATATCCCCAGTCATTGCCAACACCGGGTGGAGTGGACTGCCCCGGGTGAGAAGACCGTATGGCTGGCTTTGCATTTTAAGCCTTCGGGAAAATCGCGAGGATGCGGAGGGCATGGGCTCGCGTCCGGACAGGTAAAGATCGTGCGCACCGCCAGAAGGAAAAAGACCATTGCCGCCAGGATGGTTGACGGCGTTCTATGCGTTTTCTGCCCGCGGAATACCCCGCAGGATTTCCTGGTGCGGACGGTCGAGAAGTTCAAGGTAAAATTCAACAAACAGGCTTTGAAAAAGCAATTGAACCGGGATAAAGACCTGCGAACGGTCGCGTCCGAGCTTAACCGTAAATATTTCCAGGGAAAGCTGACCGTTAATTCAATAGAATACGTTACCGACCAGAAGAGTAAATTCGGGTGCTGTAATTATCATAAGAAAGCCATTCGTATCGCCCATTGCATAGCCGCGATGCCGGAATGGGTCAGGGATTATGTGGTGGTGCATGAGCTGGCGCATCTTTTGGTGCCTGACCACAGCAGGGCGTTTTGGGATCTGGTGGCGAACTACAAGCTTGCTGAAAGAGCCAAAGGTTATCTTTTAGCTAAGGGGATCGATCATAATGAAGAATCACAGTTCTGATTTTTGTTATTTACGGCCGTTACTGCCCGTGATCGTTTTAGGGCTGGCCCTGTTGAATTGCGGATGTGTTTCTTTGCGGGAGCGCCTTTATTATTCCGCGCCGACTGTCATAAGCGGAACCTGCCGGCAAATGAACACTCCGGGGTTCTGGATAAGCAGGCACGCGGATCCGGACCGGGTAATAATGGATCGCGGGCAGATCGAGCGGTTTAACAGTTGTATAAGCGAAGAACCGGGTCTGGTCAGGGACATAACCGGCCTGGCGGATCTTTATTCCGGCAGGGAATTGGCAGAAGAGTTTAACAGGCAGATCAAAAGTCTTTATCAGCACGGCCTTTATACGTTCAGCGGCAAAAAAGCCGGCAGGGATTTCTATAAAACAGCCGAGGACTTGATGTGTTTGGCAGGGGTCGCGCCTCAGGTTAAGGTGAAATTCGGGTTTATCAGCGCTTCCAGCGATCAGCGGCTTCTGCCTCTTGAAGATGGGCTGTACGCTAAGATAAACGATATAGACTTTGACGAGTTACAGAACAGTTCCCTGGATATCGCTACCCCGGTGGCAGTGCTGCACCAGAGCGTCGACGGCAAATGGCTGTATCTATTGGCTCCGTTAAGCGATGGCTGGGTAAAAGCGGATAATGTGGCGTTATGCAGCAGGCAGCAATTAAAGGGTTTTTTGTCCGCTCAGCGTTTTAGCGTGGTCATCAGCGCCAGGGCCGATATTTTCCTGGATGATCGTCTCACCGATCATTATGATTACCTGCGCATGGGTTCGCGGATAAAGGTCCAGGCTGATCTCACGGATGCAATAGTGAAGGTTAGCGTACCTGTGAAGGATGTGGACGGCGGTTTTATTGAGAAGACCGCGTACATGAAAAAAAATGATCTAAGCCCCGGTTATCTTCCTTATACTCCGCGCAATATGATCGAGCAGGCGTTCAAGCAGCTTAACAGCCCTTATGGCTGGGGAGGGATGAATGGAGAAGCGGATTGTTCCCAGTTTGTTAAAGAGGTCTTTGCCTGCTCCGGTATCTGCCTCCCGCGGAATTCTTCCAGTCAGTCCGGGATAGGCGCTTTGATCGCGGAGTTTAATAATAAGGAAGACTCCCAATCCAAAATAGACATCTTGGGGAAAGTCTATGGTGGAGTTACCATTTTAGGGTTGAAAGGCCATATTATGCTTTTTCTGGGCATGGCTGGCGCAAGGCCTTACGCGATCCACAGCCTTTGGGCCTATCGTCAGAGATCGGGCGGCAAGGATACGGTCAGGCGGGTCAACCGGGTCGTGGTCACCGGCCTTGATCTTGGGAAAGGCTCATTTAAGGGCTCTCTCTTGCAGAGGCTAAAAAGCGTAAGGCAGATATCCGATTAACCCGTCCCTATCATTGTAAACCAAATATAAGTATATAGTTGACAGTTGTTCTCCGGCTGTTATAATTTGATCATGCCGGAGCGAATGACCCGCCTCATATTAGCCGCAGTAACCGTCGGTTGCGCTTGCACCGTTTGTTTCGCGCAGGATCAGCCTCTCAGCCTTGAGCCGATAGTGGTCGCCAGGAGCAATACCCGCTTTTTAAAGGCATATTCGCTGAGTTATGATGAGAGTAGCGGCATATCCGAAGGTTCTCCGTTCAAATCGCTAAGCCAAACTCCTTTAGACCTGCAAAGCCGTAATTTATTTGGAGATATCCAGACGGATATGTCTTTGCGCGGATCCGGCTCCCAGGGCGTTCTTGTCGCTATAGCAAATCAGAGGATAAACGATCCGCAAACGAGCCATTATAATTGCGATATCCCGTTGACAGCCGCAGATATCCAGAGGATCGAGATCATTCCCGGAGCCGCTTCATCGGTTTTCGGCCCGGACGCGGTAGGAGGCGTGGTTAATATTATCCCTAAGAGGCCTATTGCTAAAAAAACGGTGATTGAAACGAAGGCTGGTTCGCACGGAACATTTTACGACCTGTTCAGCTACAGCGACAAAGCCGGGGATCTGGGCCTGCGTTTTTCCCAGGAGAACCATATCTCAGGCGGGTTTCGCGAGGATACGGATTTCAGGAAATCCACCACTGCCGTGAGTTCTTCTTTTGACGCCCCGGACCTGCAGGCGGATATTAACCTGGGATACCAGGATAAGGAATACGGGGCTTATGATTTTTATACCCCGGGCAAAGGTTATCCTTCCCAGGAGCATACCCGGACCTATCTTTTGGATTCCCGGTTAGGCTGGCAGAAGGGGGAGTTAAAGATAAAACCGGGTTTTCTGTGGCGCAGGCATTATGATAAATTCATCCTGGATAAGACCGGATATAAAAGCAAGTCAATAAACCACCACCGCAGCGATATTTATACCCCGTTTGTTTATCTGCAGAGAGAAAGCGAGCTCTTAGGCGCCTCCGGTTTAGGGTTAGAGTGCGGCCAGGAGAGGATGCGTTCCGGCTCCCTGGGAGATCACCAGCGCGGGCATAAAAGCGCCTATATAGAAGATGAAAAAGAGCTTAATGATCTTTGGGCGATAGGCGGATCAGCCAGATTAGACGATTATGACGGGTTCGGCCAAGCGTATACCGGTTCGCTAAACAGCAGGTATAGATTATCCGGCAAAGAATCGGTGTCTCTGGCTGTGTCCAGGAATATCCGCGTGCCTTCTTTTACCGAGCTTTATTACAGCGACCCCACAACCATAGGATATTCCGGGCTGAAGGAGGAGAGGTCGATAAATTACCAGGTAGGTTATGATCGTAAGATCAAAAAGGGCTCCTGGGGCACGGTTTTCTTCATAAGAAAAGAAGACAATACAATCGATTGGGTTAAAAGTATCCCTGATCAGGAAAAATGGCAGGCCGGGAATATCCCGGGAGTGGATGTTTCAGGTATTGAAAGTTATTTTAAGAGGGATATAAATGCCGCGATAAGCCTGGATTCCAATTATACCTATATAAATAAGCCGGCGGATAAACACGGATACCTTTATAAATACGGCCGGAATTATACCCGGCACCTGGCGAATATGCTGTTTAGCTTTAAATTCCCTTTCGCGGATTCATTCCTCGGGGTCACCTATAAGAAAAAACCCGGCAGGGATGGCTGGACTATAGTGAATACCGGCATAAGCCGGCAGGTAAATAAGAATATAAAAGTATATCTGAAGGCGGAGAACCTGTTTAACAGTGAATATCAGGAAATAGAAGGCATTCCTCAGCCAGGCAGGTGGGTAGAGGCGGGGATGCGGCTTGAATGGTAGTGGTAGGGGACGGTTCCTCTGATTATAACATCATACAGACAAATAAGTTACATCTGTCCATTTGTCAACTTTGCTAGAGCTATTTTGTAATATGCCGGTTAAATTATGGCAATGGCGTAGTTGTAACTTAATACGCTGCAAAGAGTAATTTAACGAGGAACCGTCCCCTAAAATAAAAGTTGACAAAAATAAGATTTGTGATATAGTTTATCAAGTAAATAAGGGAGTAGTTATCTGGGACCGTAAGGCGATAGAGAGTGACTCGCTGAGCGGTTTTTTTGTTACTGCCGTTATTTACTAAAAATAACATAGGAAGGAGGTTAGTGAATAATGGCAAAAGGTAAAGTAAAGTGGTTCTCAAACCAAAAAGGTTATGGATTTATTACTCCTGAATCGGGTGCGGATGTATTTGTGCATCACAGCGCGATCCAGGGTGACGGCTATAAGACTTTGGATGAAGGACAGGAAGTTGAGTTTGACATCGAAAAAGGTCCTAAAGGCGAACAGGCTACAAACGTAGTAAAGTTATAACCAACAGTTTCAAAAGGCCCGGTTTCATAATGAGCCGGGCCTTGTTTTTTTAAAACAGACAGGAGCGACAAAATGCATACCGGAAAAATTAAAAAGCTGGTCCGCGACAGAGGTTTTGGTTTCATCAGCGACACAGACGGCAGGGAAGTTTTCTTTCATCAGAGCAGCCTGGTGGATGTACAGTTTGCTGCTTTGAATGAAGACCAGTTGGTTGATTTTGAGGTAGAAAAATCGCCCAAAGGCCCTCGCGCCATAAACGTCAAGCCTTCTACTGGTGAAGCGCCGTCAGCTGAAGCTCAGGCGTAATAGCCTGGTTTTAAATAGCAGAAGCAGTATAATAATAGATAGAAATGATCCTGCGGTAAGGAGCTCGATTCTGTAGCCAAGGGTGAGAGATAAATCAGGCCTATCCTTGTTTTCGCGGGGATAGGCCTTTTTTTATAGGTTTTTTAAGCGGAGAGAATGATGGAGAAACATCTGGGAGCAGTAGTGATAATCGTGAAAAAAAGGCAAGAAGCGGCATCCGGGGTGAATGAATTGCTTTCGCAGTTCGGCAATATCATCGTTTCCAGGACGGGGTTCCCTTATGAGAAACGCGGGGTCAACGTGATCACCCTTATTGTGGACGGGACCACAGACGAGATCGGCGCTTTGACCGGCAAACTGGGAATGTTCAAGAGCGTGACTGTTAAGACCACGCTGGCAAAGGTGTAGCTGATCTATAATCGATAATCTATAGTCGATTGATCGGGTTGTAAAAAAGAGAAAAGGCTCGAAGATGCAGAATGTTTTGGATAAGATAAAGGCTTGGTGAAGATGTAGCTGATCTATAGCCGGTAGTTTGAATGTAGAAACGCAAGAGGATCGAAAATGCATAACGCGTTAAAAGAGATCAAGGATTTTAAGAAAATGACCATCAAAGAGGAAGAGAACGCCAAGTATCTTAACGGCGGCAAGGATTTTATAGATGATCCGGAGATATCCCGCTTGTTAAAGGTCCGCCGGGATATCGAGCCTGGCGAGGTCCGCGATATTATCCGCAAATCCCGGGATATCCAGAGCCTCGAGCTGTCAGAGGCCGCAGCTTTGCTTAACGTTGAAGATAAGGGGCTTTGGGAAGAGATCTTTGATGCCGCCGCCCGGATTAAGCGCAAGGTTTATGACAACCGGGTGGTTACTTTCGCCCCGCTTTATTGCTCCAGCCTTTGCGTGAACAACTGCGCTTATTGCGGGTTCCGCGGGGAGAACCAGGTCATTGAGCGCCGGACATTGAGCATTTCTGAAGTCCGTAAAGAAGCTGAAGTGCTTGCCGGAAAGCTCGGCCATAAAAGGCTGGTCGTGGTCTTCGGCGAACATCCTTCATCCGGCGCCGATTATATCTGCGAGGTTATGCGCGAGATATACGATGTTAAGATCAAGACCCGCCGCGGCTTCGGGGCTATCCGCAGGGTCAACGTCAACGCCGCCCCTATGAGCATAGCCGATTACAAGAAGGTCAAAGCCGCGGGGATCGGGACTTTTCAGGTTTTTCAGGAGACGTATCACCGCCGGACATATGGAAATGTTCACCCGGCAAATACCATAAAGGGCGATTTCGGATGGCGGCTTTATTCTTTGCACCGGGCCATGGAAGCGGGGATCGACGATGTGGCGATCGGGGCTCTTTTCGGTTTGTATGCCTGGCGTTTTGAGGTGCTGGGCTTGCTCGCCCATGCCCGCGACCTGGAAAAATATTTCGGGATCGGCCCGCACACCGTGTCCTTTCCCAGGCTTGAGCCCGCGGCCAATACCCCTTTCATAAATAAAACCGAGCATGCTGTAAAAGACGATGATTTCAAGAAGCTGGTGGCGGTTTTGAGGCTTGCCATACCTTACGCCGGTATGATCGTTACCTGCCGGGAACCCCCCAGGATGATGGGCGAGGTCATAGCCATGTGCACCCAGCGCGACGCTTCCTCCAAGGTCGGCATCGGCGCCTACAGCGAGCGCGGGGACAACCAGGAGGAGAATATCCAGCAGTTCATTCTCGGTGACAGCCGTTCCCTGGATGAGGTGATCAGGGATCTGGCTGCCAGGGGTTATATTACTTCTTTTTGCACCGCGGGTTACCGCTGCGGCCGGACCGGCGACAATATCATGTCTATGCTTAAGACCGGCAGGGAAGGTTGTTTATGCAAACTGAACGCTGTCCTCACTTTTCAGGAATGGCTGGATGATTTTGGCAGCGACCAGACCCGCAAGATCGGCGAAGGCCTGATTGACCGGGAGATCGCTCAGATAAAAGCCAGGGTCCCCGCGGATTTTTCCGCGGAGATGTTCCGGGCCTTCAGCGAATACCACAGCCGGATCAGGGCGGGGGAAAGAGACCTTTGTTTTTAAACCGGAGATGAAATGGAATACCGCATAGAAAAAGACCTGCTCGGCGAATTAAAAGTACCGCAGACCGTATATTGGGGTATCCATGCGCAACGGGCGCTGTCTAACTTCTCCGTCAGCGGCCGGAAAGTCAATCCGGCATTGCTGCGGGCATACGCGAAGGTAAAAAAGGCCTGCTGTCAGGCTAACCAGGAATTAGGCCTTTTGGAGGATAAGAAAGCCAAAGCCGTGATCCAGGCGTGCGATGAAATTATTGAAGGTAAATTTTCCGACCAGTTTCCCGTGGACGCCCTGCAGGGCGGCGCCGGCACCTCGACCAATATGAACGTAAATGAAGTTATCGCCAACCGGGCCATAGAGCTTCTGGGTGGAAAACGAGGGGATTATTCGATCGTTCATCCCCTGGAAGAGGTGAACCTTAACCAGTCGACCAATGACACCTATCCTACTGCTTTAAAGATCGCCGCGATAACGGGATTCCGTGATTTGAGCCAGGCCATAGCCGGGCTTCAAGGCGCTTTCCAGAGAAAAGAAAAAGAATTTGCTAAGATAGTCAAGATTGCCAGGACCGAACTTCAGGAAGCGGTGCCCATGACCCTGGGCCAGGAGTTTTCGGCGTTCGCCGAGGCTATTGCCCGAGACCGGTGGCGGACCTTTAAATGCGAGGAGAGGCTGCGGCTGGTTAATATCGGAGGCACAGCTGTTGGAACAGGCATAACCGCGCCGCGCAGTTATATATTCCTGGTAATTGAAACCTTGCGCAATGTCACCGGCCTGGGTTTGAGCCGGGGCGAAACTGTGCTGGATCAAACCGCAAACAGCGATTGCTTTGTCGAGGTTTCCGGGATACTTAAAGCCCATGCCAGCAATTTAATAAAGATCTGCAATGACCTGCGGCTTTTAAATCTGCTCCAGGAGATCGAGTTGCCCGGATCACAGGCCGGCTCATCGGTTATGCCCGGCAAGATCAATCCGGTCATGCTGGAAATGGTCATTCAGGTCGCTGTTAAGGTCATTGCCAATGACCTGATAATCACCGAATGCTGTTCCCGCTCAAGCCTGCAGATAAATGAGTTTATGCCGCTTCTGGCGGACGCTATTCTGGAATCGTTGGATATTTTGAGCGAAAGCAGCAAGATATTCGGCGGCCATATATCGGCGATAAAGGCGAATGCGGAAAAATGCCGCGAATATTTTGACCGCAGCCCGGCCATAATCACAGTGCTTATCCCGCATATCGGTTATGAAAAAGCCGAAGCCCTACTTAAAGAGTTTTTCGGTTCAGGGGTAAAGGACCTCAGGGGATTTCTGGCCGAAAAACTGGGCAAAGAATTGATCGAAAGGGTCTTTGACCCGTATAACCTTATTTCCTTAGGATACCAGGCAAATGAAAAAAACCCCTAAATCGCTGAGATTGCATATAGGTATTTTCGGCAGGACCAATGTCGGTAAATCCAGTTTTCTGAATATGGCGGCGGGCCAGGACGTGGCTATTACCTCGCCTGTAGCCGGGACAACCACGGATGTGGTGGAAAAGCCTATGGAGCTTATGCCTATAGGACCGGTGGTTTTTCTGGATACCGCAGGCCTGGATGACCGGTCTGTTCTATCCGAGGCCAGGATGAAAAAGACGCGCAAGATCTTTGACCGCGCGGATGTGATTGTTCTTTTGACCGAGGCTGATAACTGGGGCAGTTACGAGGGCCAAGTGCTGGAAGAGGCTGTAAAGCGGCAGACGCCGTTTATTACAGTTATAAATAAAATAGATCTGAAAGCCCCAACAGCGGAATTCATCAATAAGATAAAAGAAAAAGCTGAACGGGTTATCTGTTGCTCGAGTGTTGACTGGCCCAACCGGGATAAATATGTTAATGCCTTAAAAAAAGAAGTACTCGATGTCTGCCCGGATGAGTTCCTGAATCCTCCGCCTTTGATTGCGGACCTGCTGCCCGCAGGGGGGTTGGCGGTGATGATAGTCCCTATTGACCTGCAGGCGCCTAAAGGCAGGTTGATCCTTCCCCAGGTTCAGACTATCCGCGACGCGTTGGATAATGACGCCGCGACCCTGGTGGTCAAAGAAAGGGAATACGGGCATCTCCTGCGCAAGTTAAAGGAACCGCCGGATATCGTGGTCTGCGATTCACAGGTGGTCCTGAAGATGGTCGCGGATACGCCCAAGGAAGTAAAGTGCACTACGTTTTCCATACTTTTCTCGCGTTACAAAGGCGATCTGATTGAGGCGGCTAAAGGGGCGGCGGCTATTAATTCTTTAAAACCTAAGGACAAAATCCTCATCGCCGAGGCCTGCAGCCATCACGCCATTGAGGACGATATAGGCAGGGTGAAGATCCCCCGCTGGCTGCGCCAGTATATAGGAGGGGATATCCAGATCGATGTTTACTCTGGCAGGGATTATCCCGAGAACCTGCAGGAATATAAGCTGGTTATCCATTGCGGAGGATGCATGATCACCCGCAGGGAAATGCTTTTCCGGATCGAAAAGTCCAAAGAAGCGGGCGTGGCGATCACCAATTACGGGGTGGCGGTGTCTGTGCTTCAGGGGGTGGTTCACCGGACGCTTTCTCCGTTCCCTGCCGCCTTGGACGCGTTCAACAGGGCTGAAGAAAGGTTTAAAAAAGGGTTATAATCCCTTTTCACTTGACAAAATAAGATATTGTGGTACACTTATTGTGTACTCAATAGTGCATTAGAAAGACAATGATGTCTTCTGTGAGCGATCACACGAAGGCATTTTTTTTCGCGCTAAGGCGAAAGATTCCATAGACGGAATACCAAGGATAATGATGTCCTGGACTGTGTCGTTTGACGGCACGGTTCGGGATTTTTTTTTAGGAACCGCCAAAAAGGGGTTTTAAGATGAAAGAACGCATAATACGCGTGGCTGTAGGGCAGATAAATTGCACAGTAGGTGATCTGGAAGGCAATGCCGTAAAGATCAAAGAGGCGTTCCGCGGAGCCGGGCTTTCCCAGGCGGATATCGTTTTGTTTCCGGAACTGGCGCTTACCGGTTATCCTCCGGAAGACCTGTTGCTTAAGCCAAAGTTTATCCTGGATAATCTGGATTGCCTGAACTCACTCGCCAAATCGCTTTCCGGGGCAATAGCGGTGGTGGGATTTGTGGACTGCAGGGGCAAGGATATTTATAACGCCGCGGCAGTGATCTGCGAAGGCAAAGTCCAGGGCGTGTATCATAAGATGCTTTTGCCTAATTACGGGGTGTTCGATGAAAAACGTTACTTCACTCCCGGTAGCGAGCCTGTAGTCTTCAGCCTGGGTAATGCGGTTTTCGGGGTGAATATCTGCGAAGATATCTGGGATCTCAACGGCCCGGCTCATGCCCAGGCAGCCAGGAAAGCCGGGCTTATCCTGAATATAAATGCCTCGCCTTATCACATCGGCAAAAGCAGGGTCAGGCAGGATATTCTGTCCAGGCAGGCCAAGGCGAATAAAACGGCCATTGTTTACGCGAACATGGTCGGTGGCCAGGATGAGCTGGTTTTTGACGGACAGAGCATGGCCCTGGATAAGCAGGGCAGGTTGATAAATAAGGCGGAGGCATTTACCGAAGACCTGCTGATCACCGACCTTAAGGTCCCGGAGAAAGGTAAGCTCGGGGCCAAAACCATTAAGCTTCCGTCCCGGCCTGTCGCTGTAGAGAAGACTGAATTATTTAAAAGGGAAATTAAGGAATTGCCGCAAACAGCCGAGGTTTATCAGGCCTTGGTCCTTGGGTTACGGGATTATGCCGCTAAGAACGGATTTAAAGAGGCGGTTATCGGATTAAGCGGAGGCATTGATTCCAGCCTGGTCGCCGCTATAGCCGCGGATGCGCTGGGCCATAACAAGGTTATCGGCATATTCATGCCGTCGCGTTATTCTTCCCGGGATTCCGATGAGGACGCCCGGCAACTCGCGCAGAACCTGCGGATCGAGTTTAAAAGTATTTCAATCGAACAGATATATAAGATGTATTTATTGCTCTTTGAGCCATATTTTACCGGCCTGCCCAAGAATATTGCCGAGGAGAACCTCCAGGCCAGGATAAGAGGGAATATCCTTATGGCTTTTTCCAATAAATTCGGCTGGCTGGTCCTGACCACGGGTAATAAATCCGAGATGAGCACAGGATACGCCACGCTTTACGGGGATATGGCCGGAGGATTGGCGTTGATCAAAGATGTGCCAAAGACGATGGTTTATGAATTGGTCAAATACCGCAATTCCCAGGAAGCGGTCATCCCGGAGAGGGTCATCAGTAAAGCCCCTACAGCGGAGCTGCGCATGGATCAGAAGGATTCGGATTCTTTACCGGAGTATGAAAAGCTGGATCCGATCCTGAAGGCTTATGTGGAAGAAGACCGGGATCTTAAGGATATCGTTTCTAAAGGCTGTGACCGGGAAACCGCGAAAAAGGTGCTGGAGCTGGTGGATAAAAGCGAATATAAAAGGCGGCAGTCGCCTCCGGGGGTTAAGATAACGCCACGGGCCTTCGGTAAGGACCGGCGAATGCCGATCACCAACAAATACCGGAAATAAAAATGGACGCTTACGATAAACTCTTAAAAAGGCTTACCCCGAAATTAAAGGGCATAACCTATAAACTGAACAGCTATCTTTCCTGCGCGGATCATGACGATCTTTTTCAGGAGGCCCTGCTGCATCTATGGCTTGAATTCAACTCCGGCAAGCTTGTGGATAAGACCGACAGCTATATATTGCAGGGTTGTTATTTTTATCTGAGGAACCATATCCGTAAAGCCGGCGATAAGATCTGCCCTTTGAGCCTGGATTTTGTCCTCGCAGGCGAAAAAGGAGAAGAATTGCAGCCGGGGTTGTATCTGAAGGATGGAACCGCGGAAAACTTCCGCGATGAGCTTAACGATAAGCTGCTGGCTGATACTATAATGAATAACGGCTTGACTGAACGGGAGAAGAAGCTTTTGCCTTTTCTCGCCGAGGGATTAACCTTGAGGGAGATCGGCGAGAACCTGGGCATATCGCACGTTATGGTCATTAAAATGACCAAAGTGATCCGCGAAAAATGCCGTAAACATACAGACAGATTTTAGTTACCAGAAGTATTGGTTTGTTACTTGTATAGATGTAGTTAAGCAGTAAACACATAGCTGTGTGATCAAACCAAAGGCGCTTTCTGAAAAGAAACGTCTTTTTTTGTTTTAAAGCTTTAGACATAGGCGTCTTAGGCCCAGGGTTGGGCCTTAAGGCGCCTTGTTTATTTAGAGGAAAGGGGCAAGATGAAAAAGATAACCGCAGGGTTCATAGCTCTTGTTTTGGGTTTGTTCTGCAGCCCGGCTGCGTTCGCCGGTGAAGGATGGTTCACCGATTCGGGGTTCAGCGCCGGAGGCGATCTTTCTTATTATACGCAATATGTCTGGAGGGGGTTTGTCCTGGACCGGGATAATGTCCTTCAACCCGGTTATTATATTTCTACCCCTGATACCAAGTATGGAAAACTGACCGGGAAGGTCTGGTCTAGCCATGATACCCAAAACCAGGATAACCTGAAATCCGAGGAGAATGATTATATCCTGGATTATACCTATACATTGGGGGATATCGGGCTTTCCATCGGCCACACATATTATGATTTTGTGGATACCGACACTTTCAGCCGCGAGTGGTACACCGGGGTTAGTCTCCCTGAAGTTTTTCTTAGCCCGTCATTGTTCTTTTACCGCGACTACGGCAGCGAAGATGATGGCGGCGGGTTCGGCACTTACACGGTATTAAATCTGGCCAAAAGCATACCGGTTGAGTTGAAAGGCGTTCCGTCAAGCCTGGAGTTGTCCGGGCACTACGGCTATAACCACAAGCTCTTTATGGCAGGCAAAGGCGCGGATATAGGAATGACCGTTGGTTTCAAGACCCAGTTGACCAAGAACCTCTCGGTGATGCCGAATATCAATTATTCCATACCTCTGGGCGATCTGAAGGCGGAGGAATACGGGGATCAGAAGAAAAGATTCTATACGGGGGTTGTAGCGGCATACGCGTTCTAAATAAGGAGGTAGGTTGCGATGTTAAAACGAATATTATTAATGATGACAGCGGTGGTGGGGGCAGCTACTCTGGCCTTTGCCCAGGACCCTTCGGGGGCTGAAACGCTTGCCGCAAATCCGATGGCCCCGGTGGATTATGTCTGGGTCTTGGTCTGCGGTTTCCTGGTTTTCTTTATGCAGGCCGGTTTTGCCATGGTTGAAGCGGGTTTTTGCCGGGCTAAGAATGCCACGAACCTTATGGCTAAGAATGTTATTGATTTCACCGTCGCTTCGCTGATTTTCATGGCTTTTGGGTTCGCCCTTATGATGGGTACCGATTACCACGGGCTGGTGGGAATATCCGGCTGGTTCCTTCACGGCGAGAGTTATGATGTCGGAAAGTACTTAATGTTTTTCTGGCAGCTGGTTTTCGCGGGAACGGCAGCGACGATCGTGTCCGGGGCAATTGCCGAGCGCCTTAAATTCAAAGCGTATTTTATCTACAGCCTTGCCGTAACCGCTCTGATCTATCCTATATATGGCCACTGGGTCTGGGGCGGCGGATGGTTGTCGCAACTGCCTTTTGGCATAGGGCATGTTGATTTCGCGGGTTCGGGAGTAGTGCATACTATCGGCGGTTTTGTAGGGTTGGCAGGAGCTATTGTCTTAGGGCCGAGATTCGGGAAATTTGCCAAGGACGGAAAACCCAGGGCTATTCCCGGCCACAGCATTACGCTGGCGGCATTAGGTACGTTCATTCTATGGTTTGGCTGGTTCGGGTTCAACCCCGGTTCGACGTTCTCGGCGCATCAATTAAGGATCGCCGTTATCGCCGTGAATACAAACCTGGCTGCGGCAGCAGGCGCGGCAGTGGCTATTCTGCTGGTTTTTGCCAAAACAAAGAAATGGGACGTAGGCATGATGTTGAACGGTTGTTTGGCGGGCCTTGTTGCCATAACCGCTCCCTGCGCCTGGGTTGAGGCATGGGCAGCGGTGGTGATCGGCGCGATCGCCGGAGCGCTGGTTGTCGGGAGCGTTTATTTCTGGGAAGCCCGGGGCGTTGACGATCCGGTGGGCGCGGTCAGTGTTCACGGTATCAATGGCATATGGGGTCTTATCGCTGTCGGGCTTTTTGCCGACGGTACCTATGGTTTGGGCACTACTAGTGAGCCCTTGGTGAAAGGGTTATTCTATGGAGGAGGATCCGGACAGCTGTTGGCTCAGGTGATCGGTGCGGTAGTGTGCGCTGCCTGGGCATTCGGGCTGGGATTCGTGGTATTCAAAATAATGGATAAGAAGTTCGGTGTTCGGGTTTCCCCGGAAGAGGAACTAAAAGGGCTGGATATAATAGAGCACGGGACTCCCGCTTATCCTAACTTCTATAACTATAACAATTAGACGATATTTTAACAGCCGCATCCCGCGGAGAAACTCCGCGGGATGCCTCTGGAGGGAAAAATGAAAAAGATAGAAGCTGTGATCCGCGTGGAAAAACTGGATGATATGGTCGAGGCCCTGGAAAGGATCGGGTGCCCCGGGATGATGATCACCCGTATTGAAGGGCACGGCCGGCAGAAAGGACTGGTAGAGCAATTCAGGGGCAGAGAGTATAAAGTGAATTTCCTGCCAAAGATAAAGATCGAGGCCGTGGTCAAAGATGCCGATGTCGAGAAGGTCATTAAGACCATAACTGATAATGCCAGGACCGGCGAGATCGGTGACGGGAAGATATTTATTTATCCCGTTGATAATGCTGTGCGCATCCGCACCGGCGAGAAAGGCGAAGGCGCGATATAAATGCTGGATAAGGAATTGATCGATAAGCTCAGGGTTTTTAAACAGGAGAACGAGTATACATTATACGACATTTCCCGGAAGATCGATATACAGGTAACAACCCTGGAAAGATGGCTGAAGACCGGCCGGATAAACAAGCTGTACGCCAAGATCTTAAGAGAAAAATTGGGTATTTGAATTAGAACGCGCATAGATATTGTTACGGGCACCGGGATGCTTTTTTTTAGGCATCCCATAATCAATTGGTTAAACAATTGTAAGGGGAGGCAGGCTATGAAAAAGATCGAGGCGATAATCCGTTCGGAGAAAGTAGGGGCTGTGCGCAAGGCCTTGGAAGGGGTGCGCTGCAGCGGGGTTACCATAACCCAGGTGGACGGACACGGCAAGCAAAGGGGCACGGTGCAGAAACTGCAGGGGGAGGAATTTGCGGTCGGGATACTGCCTAAGACCAAGATTGAGATCATTGCCGATGACCGGGATGTGAGGCCGATAACCGCGGCTATCCTGGATGCGGCAAGGACCGGGCAGATCGGCGACGGCAAGATCTTTGTTTCAAATATAGTGGAAATAATCAGGATCAGGACAGGGGAAAAAGGCAAGAGAGCTTTATAGGGGAAAGGCCTCTCGCCTGCTAGAAGCGGGGCTTATGGCAGGCTCGAGGTCAAATTTATCCGCTTTAAGCGGAAAAATTTGAGAGGTGCGATGATGAATGCAGGCGATACGGCATGGGTGTTGATCTCATCGGCGCTGGTAATGTTAATGATTCCGGGGCTGGCATTTTTTTACGGCGGTATGGTCAGGAAAAAGAATGTCTTGAGCGTACTTATGCAATGCTTTTTTATACTTTGCCTGATAAGCGTGGAATGGGTGATCTGCGGTTACAGCCTTTCATTTGCCCCGGGTAAAGGGTTTTGGGGCGGGGTGGGATGGCTGGGGTTGAACGGAGTAGGACTGTCCCCTTACCCTGATTACGCGGCCACTATCCCGCATCAGGCATTTATGATATTCCAGGCGATGTTTGCGATCATTACTCCGGCATTG
This sequence comes from Candidatus Omnitrophota bacterium, assembly GCA_023227985.1. Taxonomy (NCBI): domain Bacteria; kingdom Pseudomonadati; phylum Candidatus Omnitrophota; species Candidatus Omnitrophota bacterium. The sequence goes on from JALOCB010000014.1 coordinate 18,103, forward strand.
ATTATCGGCGCGTTCGCCGAACGGATGAAATTTTCCGCATTCTTAAGCATTATCCTGATCTGGGCTTTATTTGTTTACAACCCGGTCTGCCACTGGATATGGGGAATCGGGGGGTGGTTAAGGGGTCTGGGCGCGCTGGATTTTGCCGGAGGCACTGTCGTGCATATCAATGCCGGTATAGCCGCTTTGGTCCTGGCATCGCTTATCGGGAAAAGGAAAAACCTGGATAAGAATATCCCCGCCCCGCATAATATGCCTTTTGTGGCATTAGGCACAGCGCTGTTATGGTTCGGCTGGTTCGGGTTTAACGCCGGAAGCGCTTTGGCTGCCAATGGCATTGCCGTGAACGCCTTCGTGGTAACTAATACAGCGGCTGCGGCAGCGGGCCTTAGCTGGGCTGTTATAGAGTGGTTACGCAACGGCAAACCTACGATCTTCGGGGTATGCTCGGGAGCGGTAGCAGGATTGGTGGCGGTCACGCCTGCCGCGGGTTTTGTCAGCGTGGTCCCGGCTATAATAATCGGTTTCCTGGCGAGCGTGTTTTGTTTCATCGCGGTAACCGTTATAAAGCCGAAGTTTGGTTATGATGATTCTCTGGATGCCTTCGGCGTTCATTGCGTCGGCGGTATATGGGGAGCTTTGGCAACCGGTTTATTCGCCTCAAAGGCGGTTAATCCCGCAGGCGCGGATGGATTATTTTTCGGCAACCCGCATCAGTTGCTTGTGCAGTTTTACGCGGTAGCGGTGACGTTGGCCTATTCAGGCGTTGCCATGTTCGTGATCTATAAAATAGTGGACGCGGTAATCAAGGTCAGAGTGAGTGAAAAAGCCGAAGGAATAGGCCTTGACCTGACTCAGCACCACGAGAAGGCATATACGGTATTGGAATAATAATTTTACTTTAGACAAAGAAAGCGAGGTTAAATAATGAAATTGATCATAGCGATAATTCAGCCGGACAAACTGGAAGAAGTCAAGGAAGAGCTTTATAAGTCCGAGGTGAACCTGATCACGGTAAGCGAGGTGTTGGGCCACGGCCGGCAAAAAGGCATAGCCGAGGTTTATCGGGGCGCTAAAGAAACCGGGAATCTCCTTAAAAAGATCAGGATGGAGATCGCGGTGAACGATAATTATGTTGAACCTACAATAAAGGCGATCATTGGCGGGGCTAAGACCGGGGAAACCGGCGATGGCAAGATCTTTATCCTTGATCTTAAGGAGTGTATCCGCGTGCGCACCGAAGAGCGCGGTTCTATAGCTATAGGATAAATAATAGGGGTGGTTTGCAGGGAAACTTTCGCTTTGTTTTGAGAACCGCCCCTATATTTCTCTGGACACTGGTTTGGCATGGATATATAATAATTGAATATTATATGCACAATTACAGGAGAAGCCGGAGAAAAGGCCATGAAAGAGATCGTGGACAGGATACTGCAGGAAGAAGAGCTTGCCCGTAAGAGGATAGAGAAGGCGGATAGCGAGGGCAAATCAATGATCGCGCAGGCCGCGGATGAATCCCGTAAGGTCATCAAAGATGCCATCAGCCAGGCGGATATTTCCGCCAAGGGGAGAAAGGAAGAGGCATACAAGGTTTTCATCGCTGAAAAAGAGAAGGCCTTGGGGCAGACCCGTGAACAGATCTCCGGCAAGATAGAAGCCAGAAGCAAAGATATTCCCGCTATAGCCGAAAGGCTGTTCCGGCGGATCGTCGGATAATTTATGCGCCAACTCGCCAAATATTCTTTTGTCAACGCCAAGGTCAGGGCAATGCTTTCTTATCTGATCCAGCCGGAAGCATTCGCGGCTTTGGCCGAGGCTAAGGATATTTATGAGGTAATTGAAGGCCTGAAAAAGACCGTTTATAAGGGCGTTATAGCGGGCCTGCAGGCGGATAACGTCGACCCGGAGAAACTCGAACGCGAGTTCCTGAAATATGACCTGGGGCTTTACGCCAAGGTGCAGTCGTCGCTGTCTTCCGGCTTGGAAAAAGAATTCGTTTCTTTGATGCGCCAGCGTTATGAATTGGAAGAGATCAAGGTAGCTTTAAGGATCTGGCATAATAAACTCCCCCTGGATATCAAGGATTATCTTATAGCGCCTAAGATCAGTTTTGACATAGATTTCCCGAAGATAACCGGCTCCGAGAGCATCGAGGAAGTGATCCTGTTGCTTGACCATACGCCTTATAAGGCCGCTCTGCTGAAAGCAAAGGACGCCTACAAGGAAAAAAGATCTGTATTCTACCTTGAGGCCGGGCTGGACGTGGATTATTATCAAAGGCTCTTTGATTGCATCGAAGGATTCTCGACCGTTGACAAGAACGTGGCCCATAAGGTCCTGGGCGTGGCGGTAGATATAGAGAACATCAACAGCCTGATCCGTTTCCGGAAGTATTATTCGCTTTCGATCGGCCAGATGCTCGACTGGATCGTTCCCGGAGGCGCCTGGGTGAATAAGGACACGGTGAGGAAGTCCTATACCACGGACGGCCTGACCAAGGTGGTGGAAAGCATCGCCCTGGGGCCTTATGCCGGGATCAAGGGTATGGTTGAGGCGAACATTGTTTTTATCGAGAATTTCCTTTATGAGATCCTCTTGCGCGAGGTCAGAAAAGCCCTGTCCGGGTTTCCTTTCACCATCGGCACGATATTGGGTTATTTGATCCTGAAGCACCGGGAGACCAGGAATATCATTTCTTTGCTTAATGCCAAGTCATATGGCTGGAATAAACAGGAGATCGCCGGGGTGTTGAACATATGATAACCAGATCTTCAATGGAGTTGTTGAGCTTTATTGTCCTTAAAGATCAGGCTGAAGGCGTGGCTGACCGCCTTATCAAAATGGGTATCTTTCATCCGGTCGATATAAGGAGTATTGAAAGCAGGCTAAACGGGCTTTCTATTTTTCAGATCGATAAGGAAAGCCAGGATTTGGAAAAAATGAAGGTCCGGGTTACAACCCTGTCCAGGAAATTGCTCCTGGATCAGAGGTTTGCCACTGCCGGTGATTTCACGGACTTTTCCTATGCCGGCTGCAGCCAGCTCCTTGATAAGATAGATAACCAGGTATCTCCGGTCCTGGCGAATAAAGCGGAGGTTGAGCAGGCCCTGGAAACCAACCAGTCCATACTCGGCCAGTTGAAAGATTACCGTAATTTCCCGGTAAAGAGCAAATCGGTTCACACGTTCCTGGAGATTTCCACCGGCAGGATCCAGGAGAAGAACCTTGTGGTCCTGGAACGCAGTCTAAAAGATATCCCGCACGTGATCTACCCTTTCCAGAAAGAAGGGGTTAATGTCTTGACCTTGGTCATTGCTTTAAGGAGGGACCGGGCTTCGCTGGAGCAGGTATTGCGGGATGTCTCCTGGCAGGAGATAGAATATACCAGGGAATCGGCGTATCTTTCGCGGCAGGCGCAGGATGACCTTGGCCGCAAGGCCGAGGAATACCGCAGGGGCATAAAAGAGGCGCAGGAGAAGATAACTGCCCTGGCCCGGACATATCAGCAGGAGCTGTCCCGGGTCAATTCGTTCGTTACGCTGAAGAATTCTATTCTGGAAGCCAGAAAATATTCTTGTTCCACGGATAAGACCATTTTGTTTTCCGGCTGGATCCCCGGCCAGGACAAGGAAAAAGTGGTCAGCGCGATAAAGTGCATCGCGGATGTCTCTTACGTGGAGACGAAAAAGCCCGAACAGACAGGGGTGGATAAAGAAGATATCCCTGTCCGGCTGGCGCATAATTCGCTGGTCAGGCCTTTTGAGCTGTTGATCGAGGCTTACGGCCTGCCTCGTTACGGGACTATCGATCCCACTATATTCGTGGCGATAAGCTTCCTGCTTATGTTCGGCGGGATGTTCGGCGACCTGGGGCATGGTTTGCTGCTGGTTTTAGCGGGTTTATTCCTGGCCCGCAGCAAAAAAGATAAGATCCGCCAGGCCGGGGCGTTGATCAGGTACTGCGGAATAAGCTCGGCGTTATTCGGGTTCCTCTATGGAAGCGTCTTTGGTTTTGATTTCCCTTCTGTGTGGATGAAGCCTATGGATAACCTGGCGGGGATATTCAGGTTGAGCATTATGCTGGGAGTGGCAATGATCAGCCTGGGCATAATTATAAACGTGGTCAATTCGCTCCGGGACAAGGATTATCTAAAAGCGCTTTTTGACAAGGCCGGGCTTATCGGAGGCATCGTATATTGGTCGGCGATAGCGTTGTTCAGCAAAATGTTCCTTGCCAAGGCCCGGATCCCGGCGGTTTATTCGTTTTTGATCTTTGGCGGGCTTACGGCATTATTCCTTTATCCTTTGGTAGAGTTCTTTGTTAAGAAGAAGAAAGAAGGCATCTTTGAATCCTTTATGGAAAGTATGGTCAATATCCTGGAGATAATTATGGGATACCTGGCCAACACGGTTTCGTTCATCCGTGTCGGCGCGTTCGCTTTAGCCCATGCCGGGCTTTTTGTGGCGATATTCCAGCTCTCCAAGATCGTCCGGAACTCCGGCGGAGACCTGGGCGCCTGGATAGTGGTAATTTTAGGTAATCTTCTGGTTATCTGCCTGGAGGGATTGGTGGTGAGTATCCAGTCTTTAAGGCTGAATTATTACGAGTTCTTTTCAAAGTTTTTCTTAAGCGGCAAATACGTTTATAAGCCGTTGACGAATGACGCGGCTTAATAAAAACAACTTTTAAATTATCCCTGCGCCTATACGCGGCGGTGATTTCTGCGAAATCATCTTGCAGGCTACGGGATTAATTCGCGGACGGCCTTGGTGTAAATCCCAAGGCCTATGATTTACGTCGTAAAGAGCGTAGTTGAACGCTCCGTAAATCATCCGCTCATTAAGGAGGTCACATGAAGGCTGGAAAGGTCAAGGTTCTTTTGTTGGTATTGCTGTTATTGGTTGTCACTTTCTTTGCGGCTGATTGCGTGTTTGCGGCTGAAGGCGCGGTTACAGGCGATCCGTCGGTGGCCAGGTGGGCGTTCTTATCGGCAGCTATTGCCGCGGGGTTAGGTTCGATCGGCGCGGGATTGGCTGTCGCTTATGTAGGCGCCGCGGCTGTGGGCGCGATGAGCGAAAAACCGGAAGTCGCGGGCAAGGCCCTTATCTACGTTGGCCTCGCCGAAGGTATTGCCATTTACGGTTTGATCATCGCCATAATGATATTAGGCAAGATATAATGACTTTTTTCTGCATCGCGGATAAGGAAAGTTCGCTGGGCTTTAAACTGGCCGGCGTGCAGACCAGGCAGGTAAGCACCAGGTTGGATACCCTTGAGGCTCTCAGCGTTGCCCGGGCGACCAGGGATGTCGGGATCATCCTGATCACCGAAAAGGCGGCGTCTTTTGTCAAGGAAGAGATAGCCCAGCATATTACCCATGATCCCATACCTTTGGTGTTGGAGATCCCATCCCGCGGCGAGATCAAACCCCATAAGAGCGCCGGGGAATTGCTAAAAGAGCTGGTGGGGATCGGCGTATAACTATGGATAAAAAAATCCTGGATCAGGTTAATGGCGAGAACGCGGATATGATCTGCGCCAAGATCAGGCAGGACACCGAGAACGAGGTTAAGGGCCTGCTGGACAGGGCTTCTCGGGAGAAGGACGGCATGATCAAAAAGGCTGAAGCCGAGGCGCAGAAAAAGGCGAATGATATACGCAGGGAAGCGGATAAGGATATCGATAAGTCCAGGGAAAGGATAAATTCCACCTTGAACCTGGAAAAGAAGCGCCTGCTCCTGGAAGGTAAGAACAGGTTCGTCCAGTCTGTCTTCGGATCTGTGGCTGGGCTGGCGGAGAAGTTCCGGGAGCAGCCGGCGTATGCCGATTATCTGCAAAAATGGATCATTGAAGGGATAAGGGTGATCGAAAGCGATAAGGTGGATCTTTTTTATTCTTTCCGCGACGAGAATATCGTCAGCGACGTTTTTATCAGAAAGATAGAGAATATATGCAAAGATACGTTAAAGCAGAACGTGAGCATTAAGCCCTGTAAAGGCGATTTTACCGATATCGGCGTGATCGTTAATTCCCGGGACGCAAGGGTGATGTTCGACAACCGGTTTTCGGCAAGGTTGTCCCGGTCCTATGATCAAGTTTACATGGAATTATTAAAAGAGGTGTCCTTTGGCTAAGGTTGCGGGAAAGGTATTCAGGGTAAACGGCCCGGTCGTCGAGATCGAAGAGGTGTCCTTTTTAAGGATGCTGGATATGGTCGAGGTCGGCGAGCAGCATTTGATCGGGGAGGTAGTCAGGCTTAAAGAAGACCGCGCCTATCTTCAGGTCTATGAAGATACTACATCCATAAAAGCCGGAGATTTTGTTTACACGGAGGGTTATCCTCTTTACGTGGAGCTCGGCCCGGGTTTGATCGGAACGATCTACGACGGCATTCAAAGGCCGCTGGAGTTGATAAAAGAAAAACAAGGGGTTTATATAAGCCGCGGGGTGCACGTGACTCCGCTGGATAAACAGAGAAAATGGCAGTTTTTCCCCGCAGCTAAGGCCGGAGATACACTTAAAGGCGGGCAGCTTCTCGGCCTGGTGCAGGAAACGCTTTTGATCAAACATAAGATAATGGTTCCTCCTGATACAGGGGGGCAGGTAAAATGGATAGCCCCGGAAGGCGAATATTGCCTGGAGGATAAGATAGCTGTTATTGTTGACGCCGGGGTTGAAAAAGATATTTCCATGCTTCAGCGCTGGCCGGTAAGAAAACCCCGGCCGTACAAAGAAAGACTGCCTATTTCCGAACCATTGATCACCGGGCAGAGGGTTATTGATACTTTATTTCCCATTGGAAAGGGCGGATGTGTGGCAGTGCCCGGAGGGTTCGGGACAGGCAAGACCGTTATCCAGCACCAGCTGGCTAAATGGAGCGACGCCAATATAGTGATCTATGTCGGCTGCGGCGAACGGGGCAATGAAATGACCGACGTGCTTCTGCATTTTCCCAAGCTGATCGACCCGCGCACTCAAAGGCCGCTTCTGGAACGGACGATTTTCATCGCCAACACCTCGAACATGCCTGTGGCCGCCCGCGAGGCCTCAATATATACCGGGATCACCCTGGCGGAGTATTACAGGGATATGGGATATAACGTGGCGCTTATGGCGGATTCCACTTCCCGCTGGGCCGAGGCCTTAAGGGAACTTTCCGGCCGGTTGGAAGAGATGCCTCTGGAAGAGGGGTTCCCGGCATACCTGCCTTCGCGCCTCGCGGAATTCTACGAGCGCGCCGGAAAGATAAAGACTGCCGAGGATAAAGAAGGGTCCATTACCATTATAGCCGCGGTTTCCCCTCCGGGAGGGGATTTTTCAGAACCGGTAACTTCGCACACCAAAAGGTTCATCCGTTGTTTCTGGGCCCTGGACCGCGACCTGGCCAACGCAAGGCATTATCCGTCGATCAGCTGGATCGACAGTTATTCCGAATATCTCGACGACGTCAAGGATTGGTGGCATGCCAACATAGATAAAGAATGGCTTTCTTTAAGATACACGATCATGGATCTGCTCCAGAGAGAGCAGCGTTTGCAGCAGGTGGTAAAGCTGGTCGGCCCGGATGTGCTGCCGCAGGCCCAGAGGCTGGTTCTGGAAGTCTGTTTTGTCTTCCGCAATGCCTTCCTGCAGCAGGTATCTTATGACGCGGTTGACACCTTTTCGTCCGCCAGGAAACAGTTCCTGATGCTAAACGCGATACTGCATTTTTACCGCAAGTCCGAAGAGCTGATCAAAAAGGGGATCAATGTCCAGGAATTGAGGCAGGTCCCGGTGTACGAAGAGCTGCTGCGGATGAAGCAGAAATATACGGAGAACGAACTGGATAAGTTCGCGCAGCTAAAGGCGAATATCGACGAGTCCCTCGGAGAACTCGATTTCTAAAAAGGCGCATATATGAACGAACATAGCTTAAGGGAATACAAGGGATTGGATGAGGTGGTCGGCCCTATTTTCATCATCCGTAATATCCATAACGTCGGTTATAACGAGATGGTGGAGGTTGTGGATAAGGATGGAAAACACCGGCTGGGGGTGACCCTGGAAGTCGGCAAGGGCTACGCCGTGGTCCAGGTGCTGGGTGGGACCAGCGGGATATCTTTGTCAAACTGCAGGGTAAGGTTCAAGGAAGAGCCGCTTAAGGTCGGAGTTTCCGAAGAACTGTTAGGCCGGGTTTTTGACGGCCTGGGAAACCCTCTGGACGGCATGCCCAAACCGCTATATGAACATGCCCTGGATGTCAACGGCATGGCGATAAACCCCACTGCCCGCGAGTATCCGAATAATATCATTGAAACAGGGATCTCTTCGATCGATGTAATGAATACGCTGGTCCGCGGGCAGAAACTGCCGATATTCTCCGGCAGCGGCCTGCCGCACGACCTTATCGCCACCCAGATCGCCCGTCAGGCCAGGGTCAAGGATGAGGATTTCTGCGTAGTCTTCGCGGCTATGGGCGTAAAATACGATACCGCCCGTTTCTTTATCAAGAGTTTTGAGGAGTCAGGCGTTTTGGACCGGGTGGCTATATTTCTGAGCCTGGCGGACAGCCCTTCGATCGCCCGCCTATTGACCCCCAAGTTTGCCCTGACCTGCGCTGAATTCCTGGCCTTTGAAAAGAATAAGCATGTCCTGGTGATCATGACCGATATGTCTAATTACTGCGAGGCGTTAAGGGAATTGTCCACGATCCGAGGTGAGATCCCGGCGAGAAAAGGATACCCGGGTTATCTTTACAGCGATCTGGCCGGCCTTTATGAACGCGCAGGAATGATCAAGGGCTCCAGCGGCTCGATAACCCAGCTTCCTATATTGACCATGCCCAATGACGATATAACCCATCCGATTCCCGATCTTACCGGTTATATTACAGAGGGCCAGATCGTCCTGGAAAGGGAGCTGCACAGCCGGGGGATCTATCCGCCGGTCGCCGGGCTTCCTTCATTATCCCGATTGATGAAAGATAATATAGGCAATGGGCTTACCCGCGATGACCATCCTTCGCTGGCTTCTCAGCTTTTCGCTTTTTACGCGCACGTCAAAGACATCCGCGCACTGGCCTCGATCATCGGGGAAGAAGAGCTTACCCCGCTGGACCATCAATATATGAAGTTCGGCGATGAATTCGAAAAAAGGTTCCTTTCGCAGGGGTATTTTGAGCGGCGCACCCTCGAAGACGGCCTTGACCTGGGCTGGGATGTCCTTTCCCTTTTGCCTGAGGAAGAACTGGTGCGCATCAAGTCCGAGGACGTGAAGAACCACTATAAAAAGAGAAATGAAAGTTGATCTGGCGGCTACCAAGACTAATCTTTTAAAGACCAAGAAATCCCTTGCCCTCACCGAGGAAGGCTTTGACCTGCTGGATGAGAAAAGAAGGATATTGATGTCGGAGCTTACCGCCGTCATCGACAGCGTTGACCAGCGCCAGAAGGACGTGAATAACGCGTTAAAACAGGCGTACGATCTCCTGGATAAAGTGGTGGTCGGTACCGGCATGACGCGCTTGGAGGAGTTGAGCCTGGCTATCGACGTAAAGACCTCCCTGGATATCTCTCAGCGCAGGATCATGGGGGTGAGCGTTCCGGTGATCGAGCTTTATGTTAAGGATAATCCGCCGTATTACAGTTCTTATGACGTGAATATCTACGTGGATGAGGCGATCCAGAGGTTCAAATCTGTGCTGAAATTGCTGGCATTACTGGCGGAAAAAAAGATCACCTTGCTGCGTTTGGCTGAAGAGGCGCGCAAGACTATCCGCAAGGTCAATGCCCTGGAGAAAATATATCTTCCTTATTACCGCCAGACGCTCAAATCCATATCCGATCGTTTAGACGAGGAATCCCGGGAGGCGTTTTCAATGCTTAAACTTATTAAAAAAGAAAAGATGAGGCAATGATATGGCGATAACCAATATAGTTGTTTCCGTGGCAGGCGGGCCGGGTTCGGTTATGACCGCAAAATACGCGATAGCTCTGGCCAAGGTGCTTAATGCGGGATTAACCGCTATTTACGTGGTAGATGAGAAAGTCCTGCATGAGCTTTTGAAAAGCAGGATATTTGTGGAGGTGGAGGCCAGGGTATATGAACGCGACCTGGAGCAGCAGGGGAATGTGTTCCTGGAGAGGGTCAAGAAGATGTCGGAAACTAAATCGGTAAAATGCGAGGGTATCCTGTTAAAAGGGATGATCAGCGATGAAGTGACCAATAAGGCCAAGGAGTTGAACGCGGACATACTGGTTATGGGTGATATAAAGGAACCGGCTTCAAGGACTGATGTATATTATGATGAAGGCGAGAGGATCTTGCGCAAGGCCGGTTGTTCGGTTATAGTCGTGAAGGACCCGTCAGCCGTGGAAAGTTTTTATAAGGAGATATGAAATGAAATTGACCGAGTATTTAAGCAGCGATTCATGCATTATGGACCTTAAGTCTTCGACAAAAGAAGGCGCTATCCGCGAACTGGCCTCTGTCCTGGCGGCTACCGGAAAGGTGAATGACAATGAGGATTTCATCAAGCATATTATGGAGCGGGAAAAGTTGGGTTCTACCGGAATAGGCAACCGTATCGCCATACCTCATACGCCGACTAAATCCGTAGAAGGAATGGTTATGGCTTTCGGCCGTTCCCGGGGCGGTATCGATTTCCAATCATTGGACGGGCAGGAGGTCAATCTGGTTTTTCTGATGGGGACAAATCCGGATAACCTGAACGTTTACCTGAAGCTTTTAGCCACCCTTTCCAAACTGTTGAACGACCGGCTTTTTCGGGAGGAATTTATGTCCGCATCCAGCGCGGATCAGATAATCGGGCTATTCCGTAAATACGAAAAATAAGCGAAAAAAAACGGTTACCAAAAGGCCCCGGGCCTTACTTGTATTAGCAGAAGATGCAGTGAGCAAGTTATAGGCACATTGTAGTGCAAAATTAATCACGCAAGATTTGAACAGAGGTGTTCATTTTGGTCATTTTTGACCTTTATGGGCACCTTTTTTTATTGGGCCATGGTTTACAGAACCGTAATCTGCGGGGGAACGGCGTAAGTCATACGCGCGAATTATTGAGCACAGAACAAATCTAAACGGAGGGATAAATGGGAATTCGTAAAGAAGTGTTGTTAAGGATCAAGCCGGTAAAATTGGATAACGCGTCTTCTAAGAAAGTATCCGAATATTTCGGGGAGAACACTTTTAGCGTAAGTGTAATGGAAAAGGCCATTTCCCAAGAAACCTTCGGCGCGTTCAACCGCTGGATCTCTGAGGGCAAGGTCATAACCAAGGAACAGGCTAACGAAATCGCCGGGGCAATGATGAATTGGGCGATTGCCAAGGGCGCCAGTTACTATACCCATTGGTTCCAGCCGATGACCGGCCTTACTGCGGAAAAACATGATAGTTTCATATCCATTGCCGGACCCGGGAAGGTCATTGAGAAATTCTCCGGTTCGAAATTGATCCAGGGTGAACCCGACGCCTCCAGTTTTCCTTCCGGCGGGGTCCGTTCCACTTTTGAGGCCCGCGGTTATACCGCCTGGGACCCTTCAAGCCCGGCGTTCATAGCCGAAAGCAAATTAGGCAAGACTCTGTGTATCCCGACGATCTTTATTTCATATCACGGAGAGGCACTGGATAAAAAGCTTCCGCTTCTGCGATCCGATGAGGCCTTGAACCGCGCCGCGCTCAACCTGCTGCGGCTTTTCGGCCACAAAGGCGCCAAAAAAGTGTTCTCTACCTGCGGCCCGGAGCAGGAGTATTTCCTGATCGACAAAAATTATTATAATCTGCGCCCGGATTTGATCATGACCGGCCGCACCCTGATCGGCGCAGCTTCCCCCAAAGGCCAGCAGATGGAAGACCAGTATTTCGGGTCGATCAAGGAAAGAGTGCTTAATTTTATGTTCGAGGTCGCGCAGGAGGCGTATAAGCTGGGCATACCCCTGATGACCCGGCATAACGAAGTTGCTCCGCATCAGTATGAATTCGCCCCGATATTTGAGGAGTCGAACCTCGCCGCCGACCATAATCAGCTGGTTATGGAACTCTTGAAGAAAGTAGCCATCCGCCACGATATGGTCTGTTTATTGCATGAGAAGCCGTTCGCCGGGATCAACGGAAGCGGAAAACACCTTAACTGGTCTTTGGCCGATAATAACGGCAACAACCTTTTAAACCCCGGAGAAACCCCGGAAGCCAACTTGCAGTTTTTGGCTGTTCTGGTTGCGGTCCTGCGGGCCGTTCACAAGCATTCCGATCTTCTGCGTGCCAGCGTCGCACATTCAGGTAATGAACACCGTTTGGGGGCCAATGAAGCTCCTCCGGCGATCATCAGCGTATTCCTGGGCGAACAATTGACCGCTATACTCGATCAACTGGAGAAAGGGGTGAAGGCGTCAGCCTCCAAGGCGGACGTGATCAACCTGGGCGTGGGAAAGCTCCCGCAATTCAACAAAGATACCACTGACCGCAACCGCACTTCGCCTTTTGCTTTTACCGGCAACAAGTTCGAGTTCCGGGCAGTAGGCTCTTCGCAGAACATTTCCACTCCGATCATGGTGGTAAACACGATCATCGCCGAATCCCTTGATTACGTCGCGGAAAAGATCAAGGACGCTTCCAAGTCCCGGGATTTCAACGCCGCGGTCCTTTCGGTAGTATCGGAGGTTGCCAAAGAAACCAAGGATATCCGTTTTGAAGGCAATAACTATTCCGAAGAATGGCTTAAAGAGGCTACGAAAAGGAAGCTTCCCAATATAGCCTCTACCGCTGAAGCGCTGAAAGCGCTGATCAAGAAAGAGAACATCGCGCTGTTCGAGAAATATAAGGTCCTTTCCAAGGAAGAAGTGGTTTCCCGCTACCATATCTGGATGGAGATGTATTGCAAACTGATCGAGATCGAGGTCAATGCCCTTAACGAACTGGTTAATTCCAGCGTGGTGCCTCCGGCCCTGGAATACGAGGAGATGCTGGCGGATAATCTGACCAAGCTGGTGGCGTTGAAAAAACAGACCGGGCTTAAGCTGGATACCCGGGCTTTCAATGACCATAAGTCCCACCTGTCGGATGTTGTGGCGATGATCTATTATGTCCGCCACAATACCGGGGAAATGATCGAGATGCTGCATAAATCCGAGAGCCTGGCCGCGGAGAAAAAAGCCGAGTTTTTCTTTGATAAGATCAAGCCGTATATGGAGCATATCCGCAGGCACGTGGACGCCCTGGAACGCGTGGTTTCGGACGACAACTGGGTATTGCCGAAATACAGGGAGATGCTTTTTATAAAATAAGATAACTTGATGTCCTCATGGCCTTCTGGCCATGAGGATATTTTTCAGTACCATATGCTTAAAACTTAAGCATAAACCGGTTAAAAAAATGATCAGGCTATTCATTACCGATAATGAAACGAAGATAAAGGAGATCATCGCCGAGATGCTGAATAAACTGGGCAATACCAATATCTATATCCGCAAACAAGGCGAGATTATGGAGGTTATGGAAAAGGAAGATATCCGCGGGTTGGTTTCTATTGAGGATAAGATCATCGAGCTGGAAAGGTCGTTGTACGACGAAAAGAAAGGCCTGTTGTATAAGGCTATTCTGGAAGCAGTGGAAAAGCCTTTGATCGAATCGGTCCTGGAACGGACTGAAGGCAATCAGATGAAAGCGGCCAGGATCCTGGGGATCAACCGCAATACCATCAGGGTGAAGATAAGGAAATTAGGCATTCTCGCCGATAAATGGAAGGTAGCATAATGAACAGCGCCGGATTACCAGAAGAACAGGGGCTTTATGACCCGAGGTTCGAGCACGATGCCTGCGGGGTGGGGTTCATCTGCCACGTAAAAGGGAAGAAATCCCATGATATCGTCAGCCAGGGGCTGGAGGTATTACGCAGGCTTTCCCATCGCGGGGCTACCGGAGCTGACCCCCAGACCGGGGACGGGGCCGGCATACTTATCCAGATGCCCCATGATTTCCTGTTCGAGGAATGCGTAAAACTGAGGATCGACCTGCCGCAGCCGGGCCAGTATGCCACAGGCCTGGTTTTTCTGCCGAAGAACAGCAGGGAGCGGGCTTTATGCAAAGAGACCATCGCCGCTATAGTCAAGAAAGAAGGTCAGCGTCTTTTGGGATGGCGGCAGGTGCCGGTGGATGACGCCCAAATCGGCAGGACAGCGAAACTTACCCAGCCGGTTATCGAGCAGGTATTTATCGGCAAAGGCGAAGAGCCGGTTATTCTCGGAGACGAGAACCTGATTAAAGATAGCCTTTATTTCGAGCGCAAGCTTTACGTGATCCGCAAACAGGCGGAGAGCCGGATCCGCGAGGCAGGCCTGGAACAAGGATCGTTCTTTTATATCACCGGGCTTTCCAGCAGGGTTTTTTCTTATAAAGGCCTGCTTATGCCCGAGCAATTGGAAAATTATTTCCCGGACCTTAAAAACGAGGTCTTAAGAAGCGCAATCTGCCTGGTGCATTCGCGTTATTCGACGAACACATTCCCTGCCTGGGACCTGGCCCAGCCTTTCCGCTATCTGGCGCATAACGGGGAAATAAACACCCTGCGCGGCAATCTTAACTGGATGAAGGCCCGCGAAGGCCAGCTGAAGTCGCGGTTATTCGGCAAGGATATAAAAAAGATAAAGCCGGTCATCGCTGCCGGAGGCAGCGATTCCTCGAACCTGGATAATATCTTTGAGCTGCTGGTTTTAAGCGGAAGGCCTCTGGCGCAGGCAATGATGATGCTTATCCCTTCGGCCTGGGAGCAATCCAAGGCAATGGGGGATAAATTAAGGAGCTTCTACAAATACCACGGCTGCCTTATGGAACCCTGGGATGGGCCGGCTGCCATCGCCTTTACCGACGGCACACGCGTTGGAGCGATCCTCGACCGCAACGGTTTGCGTCCCTGCAGGTATTTGATCACTAAAGACGAGCGGGTTATTATGGCCTCGGAAGTAGGCGTCCTGGACATCAAGCCTGAAGACATACTTTCTTCGGGAAGGCTTGAGCCGGGCAAGATCTTCTTTGTGAATACCGAGTTGGGCAGGATCATTGAAGACCGCGAACTTAAGGAAATAATCTCTTCTAAACAGCCTTATCAGGCCTGGGTGCAGGATAATATGCGCAGCCTGGACGATCTGCCTGAATCCAAAACCGGCCGTAAAGAATGGGTTGAGCTGTTCAGCAGGTTAAAGGCCTTCGGCTATACCCGCGAGGATATCAAGACGATCATCAAGCCGATGATGGAAAACGCAGCCGAGCCTGTGGGATCAATGGGCAATGATACCCCGCACGCGGTATTGTCCCGGAAACCCCAGCTTCTTTACAGCTATTTCAAACAGCTTTTTGCCCAGGTGACCAATCCGGCTATTGATCCGATCCGCGAAGAGCTGGTTATGTCCTTGCATACTTATCTCGGGCCGGAGAAGAATATCCTGGAAGAATCCCCCAGGCACTGCCACAAGCTATTCGTAAAACAGCCGGTGTTGAGCAACGAGGAGCTGGAAAAGATCCGCAGCATAGAACTTAATTCTTTCAAAACCAGGACTATCTCTCTGTTATTTGAGGCTGATCATCCCAGGGATTTTTCAAAGAGCCTGGACAGGATCTGCCGCCAGTCTGAATCAGCGATAAAACAGGGTTATACCTTTATTATATTAACCGACAGGGGAGTGGATAAGAAACACGCGGCTTTGCCGGCGCTGTTGGCTTGCTCGACTGTGCATCATTTCCTGGTGGAAAAAACCCTGCGCACCCAGATCGGGATCATTATCGAGAGCGCCGAGCCAAGAGAGGTGCATCATTTTGCCCTGCTTTTCGGATTCGGCGCGGATTGCGTTAATCCTTACCTGGCCTATGAAGTGGTGGAGAATATCGTCAAAGAAGAGGGCATCCGGGGCGATGTCCATGATTACCTGCATAACTATGTAAAGGCGATCAACAAAGGCATTCTGAAGATCCTCTCCAAGATGGGTATTTCCACTTTGCAATGCTACCGCGGAGCCCAGATCTTCGAGGCTTTGGGATTGGATAAGAGCGTGATCGAACGCAGTTTCCGGGGGACTGTGTCCCGGATCGGCGGAGCTGATCTGGATATTATCGCGAAAGAAACACTGCTGCGCCACAAACAGGCTTTCAACCATAGAGGAGCTGATGAGCGTAATCTGGCTGCCGGCGGATTATACCAGTGGAAAAAAGACGGCGAGTTCCATCTTTGGAATCCCGACAGCATTGCCGCGTTACAGGACGCTGTGCGCAGCAATGACCAGAATAAGTATGATTCTTTCGCGGCTTTGATCAATAACCAGTCGGTTAATCCGGCCACCCTGCGAAGCCTGTTCAAACTCGGAAAAACAGGCAAAGGTATCGACATAAAAGAAGTGGAACCGGTGGAAAGCATTGTCCGCAGGTTTGCCGTGGGCGCGATGAGTTTCGGCTCGATCAGCGGACAGACGCACCGGACAATAGCTTTAGCCATGAACAGGCTGGGCGGAAGGTCGAATACCGGAGAAGGCGGGGAAGACCCTGCCAGATTTATTCCTTTACCCAATGGCGACAGTTTCCGCAGCGCGGTCAAGCAGGTGGCTTCCGGCAGGTTCGGAGTTACCACGAATTATTTGATCAATGCAGATGAGTTGCAGATCAAGATCTCCCAGGGCGCAAAACCCGGAGAGGGCGGCCAACTTCCGGGGCATAAGGTCAGCGAGATCATTGCCAAGACCAGGTATACCACTCCCGGGGTTACTCTTATATCCCCGCCCCCGCACCACGATATTTATTCCATTGAAGACCTGGCGCAATTGATCTTCGACCTTAAGAACGTCAATCCCAGAGCCAGGATCAGCGTAAAGCTGGTTTCCGAGATCGGGGTTGGGACTGTCGCCGCCGGCGTAGCTAAAGGCCACGCGGATATGATTCTGGTTTCCGGAGGCGACGGCGGCACAGGGGCATCTCCGTGGAGCTCGATCAAGCACGCCGGGCTTCCCTGGGAATTGGGGCTTTCCGAGACGCATCAGACCCTGGTCCTTAACGATCTGCGCAGCAGGGTAAGGCTGCAGACAGACGGGCAGATGCGCACCGGCCGGGACGTGGCCATAGCCGCGCTTTTAGGCGCGGAGGAATACGGGTTTGCCTCGGCAGTGCTGGTGACCCTGGGCTGCGTGATGTTACGGCACTGCAACCTGAATAATTGTTCTCTGGGCGTGGCTACCCAGGATGAACTCCTGGAAAAGCATTTTGCCGGAAAGCCCGAATACATCATGAACTATTTCCGGTTTGTGGCCCAGGAATTACGCCAGATCATGGCTGAATTAGGCCTGCGCAAGGTCGATGAGATGATCGGCCGGACCGATCTTCTGGAAGAGGACAAAACCATCCTTCCCTGGAAGGCCGCTAAACTGGACCTTTCCCGGGTGCTCTACAGGCCGCAGGTCCCCAAAGAAACGCAAAGGTTGAATACGATATCGCAGGACCACGGGATCTCCTCTGTCCTGGACCTGGAGCTGATCAGGATGTCCAGGGCCGCGTTCAAAAATAAACAGCCGGTGAAGATCGAGCTGGATATAAAGAATTCCCGCAGGTCTGTAGGCGCGATGTTGAGCGGAGAGGTCTGCAGGCATTTCGGTGAAGAGGGATTGCCGGATAATACGATCAGCTGCAAGTTCAAGGGCTGCGCCGGACAGAGCTTTGGTGCGTTCTTGGCCAACGGAGTGACTTTCGAGCTGCAGGGCATGGCCAACGACTACGTCGGCAAAGGCATATCCGGCGGCAAGGTGATCATTTATCCGGACAATGAGGTGACCTTCAGCGCGCAGGAAAATATGATCATCGGCAATACCGCTTTTTACGGGGCTATTGCCGGAGAGGCGTATATCCGCGGCAAGGCAGGCGAGCGTTTCGCTATCCGCAATTCCGGGCTGTGTGCTGTGGTGGAAGGCCTGGGCGACCACGGCTGCGAATACATGACCGGCGGAAGGGTGCTGGTCCTGGGCCGGACAGGAAGGAATTTCGCCGCCGGGATGTCCGGAGGCATCGCCTATGTTTACGACCGCGAGGGCAGGTTCAAGGACAGGTGCAATTACGATATGGCCGGCCTGGAAAAACTCAACCAGGAGGATATCCATACCATAAAGAAGCTTTTGAACAGCCACTATCAATATACGCAGAGCCCGCTGGCCAAGAGGCTGTTGGATAATTTCAGCTCTGAGACCGGGGATTTCCTCAAGGTCATGCCTTTTGAATACAAGAGGATATTGGAAGCGCGTAAATCGGCAAAGAACAATGATCCGCAAGAGATCGACTGATAAATAATACCACGGAGCGGTTATATGGGCGACCCAAAAGGTTTTCTGAAAGTTAAAAGAGAGGCATCGCAGTATCGTCCTGTATGCGAAAGGATAAAGGATTACGGCCACGTGGCCAGCCTGCGGGCGGATAAAAAATCCGCCGAACAGGCATCACGCTGCATGGATTGCGGCACGCCGTTTTGCCATTCAGCCTGTCCTGCGGGAAATTATATCCCGGAATGGAACGACCTTGTTTTCCGCAACCAGTGGAAAAAGGCCCTGGACCTGCTTTCCGCGTCGAATAACCTGCCGGAGATCACCGGCAGGGTCTGCCCGGCCTTGTGCGAGTATTCCTGCGTCCTGGGGATAAACAACGAGCCGGTGACAGTCCGGGAGAACGAACTGGGTATCGTGGAATATGGGTTCAAGCACGGTTTGATCAAGGCTTGCCCTCCGGCAAAACGCACCGGCAAGAAAACGGCGGTTATCGGTTCCGGTCCGTCAGGCATGGCCTGCGCCGACCAGTTGAACCGCGCCGGGCACAGCGTTACTTTGTTTGAACGCGACGCCAGGATCGGCGGGATACTGCGTTACGGCATCCCGGATTTTAAACTGGAAAAGAACATCCTTGACCGCCGGATAAAGATCTGGGAAGAAGAGGGGATAGAATTCCGGCCCGGTGTTAATGTGGGAACGGATTATTCCTGCGCCAGGCTTTTGGAAAAATTCGACGCAGTGGCGCTTTGCGGTGGAAGCCGCGTTCCCCGCGACCTGAAGATAGAAGGCCGGGATCTAAAAGGGGTTTATTTTGCCATGGATTATCTGATGCAATCCAACCGCCGGGTTTCCGGTGAGAAAATTACCGGACAGGAATTGATCGACGCCAAGGGTAAAAGCGTAGTGGTTATCGGCGGAGGGGATACCGGATCGGATTGCGTGGGCACTGCCAACAGGCAGGGGGCTTCCTGCGTGATCCAGATCGAGGTCATGCCTCAGCCGCCGGAATGCCGCACAGCGAATATGCCCTGGCCGGTTTATCCGATGATCCTGAAAACGACCTCCAGCCATGAAGAAGGCGGAGAAAGGCACTGGTCTGTTCTGACCAAAAGGTTCGTCGGTAAAAACGGATGGGTCAAGTTTTTGGAATGCGTGAAAGTTGTTTTTGAGAAAGATCCCAAAGGCTGCCGGCAGATGAAAGAGGTCCCGGGTTCGGAATTCACTATTCAAGCTGATCTGGTGGTCATTGCCGCGGGTTTCCTGCATCCCGAGCATAACGGGCTTTTAGAGCAGTTAAAAGTGGAATTTGACCAAAGGGGCAATGTTAAGGCAGGAGCGGACCATAAAACTTCGGTGGATAAGGTCTTCTCAGCCGGGGATATGCGCAGGGGCCAGTCTTTGGTGGTCTGGGCGGTCTCCGAGGGACGCAGATGCGCCAGGGCAATGGACGAATATTTAATGGGCGAGAGTTTCCTGCCCGCGGTATAAAAAAGAGCGAGCGATATGGAAAGCACCGGGCTTAAAGGATTAGACAAGGTGATAAACGGCTTGCGGCTGGGCGACAATGTCGTCTGGCAGATCGACGCAGTGGCCGATTACGAGGAATTTGTCCGTCCTTTTATCGCCAGGGCCAGGCAAGATAAGAAAAAAATAGTCTATATACGTTTTGTCAATCATAAACCACTTTTGGATCCAACAGAGGACGTGGCTGTATTCAAGCTGGACGCTTACGCCGGGTTTGAATCCTTCTCTACGCAGTTGAACAATATCATTACTGAACAGGGCGAAGGCGTGTTTTACCTCTTTGACTGCCTTTCGGACCTGCTCTCCGCCTGGTCCAACGACCTGATGATCGGGAATTTCTTCAAGATAACCTGTCCGTATCTTTACGAACTGAACACTATCGCCTATTTTTCCATTCTGCGCAACCGGCATTCATTCAAGACCGTCGCCCGTATCCGCGAGACCACCCAGCTTTTGATCGACCTTTACCATTACCAGGGCAATTATTATCTGCATCCCTTGAAGGTCTGGAACCGATATTCGCCGACAATGTTCCTGCCTCATGTCCAAAACAAGGATAATTTTATTCCCATTGCCAACAGCGTGGATACAGCCAAACTTTTTTCAAATATATTCAAAAAAGGCTTAAAGAGCACCAAACGCAACCTGGATTACTGGGACCGGCTTTTTCTGAAGGCCGAGGAGCTCTCCGGCAGGTCCGGCGAACAACCGGAAAAAGAAAAGATGGTGGAACAGTTATGCCGGATAATGATCGCCCGCGAGGAAAAGACATTTGAACTGTCCAGGAAGAATCTCACCCTGGAAGACCTGTTGAACATCAAATCCCGGATGATCGGCACCGGCTTCATCGGCGGCAAGTCCGTGGGCATGCTGGTAGCCAGGAGCATTCTTTCCTGGGATAAGTCTTTATCCGAGGAAAAACTCTTTGAGCCGCACGATTCCTTTTATGTGGGTTCGGATGTCTTTTACACATATATCGTGGAAAACAGCTGGTGGAAGCTGCGCATGGAGCAAAGGACAGAGGATGGATATTTCAAGGCCGCCGAGCTGTTAAAAGAGAAGATGCTGGGCGGAACTTTCCCGGAAGAGATCAAAGAGCAGTTCCAGCAGATGATCGAGTATTTCGGCCAGTCGCCGATCATTGTGCGCTCCTCCAGTTTATTGGAGGACGGTTTCGGTAATATCTTCGCCGGAAAATACGAAAGCATATTCCTGGTCAACCAGGGCACCCCGGAAGCCAGGTATGCCAAATTTGTCGAAGCTGTGCGCAGGATCTACGCCTCGACTATGAACAAGGACGCCTTGGTTTACCGCAAGCAAAGGGGACTGGACCGGATGGATGAGCAGATGGCCTTGCTGGTGCAACGGGTTTCCGGGGCGTATCACAAGGATTATTTCTTCCCGGATATGGCCGGCGTGGGTATCTCTTATAACACATTTGTCTGGAAGAACGAATTAGACCCCAAAGCCGGGATGTTAAGGCTGGTGGTCGGCCTGGGTACCCGGGCGGTAAACCGGGTGGAAGGCGATTATCCGCGCATCGCTTCTTTGGACGAGCCGCTGCTTAAACCTTACGCGGATATGAAAGCTGCCCAGGCCTTTTCACAGCATAACCTGGACCTGCTGAACATAAAGAAGAATGAATTCCAGACCATAAGCATAAGGGAATTGCTCAAGGAAGACCCGAAGTTCGATCTGGAGATGCCCGGGACAAGGGATTATGAGACTACCGAGAAGATGCGCCAGCTGGGGATCGAGGAAGATGCCTGGTTGATCACCTTTGACAAGCTTTTCTCCGGGACCCCCTTTAAAACGGTAATGCATAAGATATTAAAAACGCTGGAAGCGCATTACGGCTATCCGGTGGATATAGAATTCACCGTGAATTTCCAAAAAGGCGGCGCGTTCAAGATCAATCTCCTGCAATGCCGGCCGATCCAGGCTATGGGCTTGGGGAAGAAGGCGCTGTTCCCCAAGAGGATCGCGCGGGATAAGACGATATTTTTTTCAAAAGGTAATTTTTTGGGGGGTAACATTTCGCAGAATATCCGCAGGGTCATTCTGATCGATCCGGCGAATTACAGCAGGCTGGAGCTGTCCGCGAAATACGACATTGCCAGGGCGATAGGCGAGCTCAACCGTCAGATCAAAGACAAGGCCCAGACGCCGGTAATGCTTTTAGGCCCTGGCAGATGGGGGACAACTACCCCGTCTATGGGCGTGCCGGTGAGTTTTTCCGAAATAAATAATATGGCAGTATTGGGGGAGATCGCCTTTGCCACGGCCAACTGCGTGCCCGAGCTTTCTTTCGGGACGCATTTTTTCCAGGACCTTATCGAGACCAGGATATTTTACCTGGCGCTCTTCCCGGAAGAGAAGGGCACCTTCTTTAACGCCGGGCTGATCAAGGCCTGGCCGAATTCGTTCGTTAGATCAGCCCCGGAGTATTCCAAGTACCAGAGCGTGATCAAGGTTTATGAGGCTAAAGATAAAGGCATACGCCTGATGGCGGATATTTTAACCCAGAAGATACTCTGCACTCAGTCTTAAAAAGGTTGACATATGGCAAAAAAGGTATATACTAACTTAAACAATGGCGTTTCAGGCCGGATTGTCGGCACTAAACGCCTTTTTTGTTTTATTTTAGCCTGGAAAGGAAAAGGTAATAAATATGTGCGGTATTTTCGGGATTTATCCACATAAAGAAGCGGCAAAGATCACTTATTTGGGGCTTTACGCCCTGCAGCACCGCGGCGAAGAGTCAGCCGGTATTGTTTCCTGCAACGGTAAGAAGCCGCATATCCATAAGGCCTTAGGCCTGGTCAGCGATGTGTTTGATGAGAAAATAATCTCCGGTTTGAAAGGCGACCTGGCTGTAGGGCATGTGCGTTATTCGACCACTGGAAGCACGACCTTGAAGAACGCCCAGCCGTTTTATGTCAGGTCCAAGGCCGGGCACATCGCTATAGCGCACAACGGCAACCTTACCAATGCCTTTAGCCTGCGCCGCATTTTGGAGAATAAGGGCGCCTTATTCCAGACCACTATGGATTCCGAGGTCATCGCGCACCTGATCGCCCACAGCCACGAAACAGATTATAAACAGACGGTCATCTGGTCGCTTAGCCAGTTGGAAGGCGCGTATTCTTTGGTTTTGATGCTGGATAAGGTTTTGATCGGGGCCCGCGATCCTTTAGGATTCCGTCCGTTGTGCCTGGGTAAACTGGACGGGGCTTATGTCCTGGCCAGCGAAACCTGCGCCTTTGACCTGGTCGGCGCGCAATATGTCCGGGATATCCAGCCCGGCGAGATCGTTTTTATATGCGGGGATAAGATCGAGTCTGTTAAACTTTCTCTGCTCAAGAAATGCGCCTGCTGCATATTCGAGTATATTTATTTCAGCCGGCCGGATAGCAATATCTTTGAGCGCAGCGTGTACCAGGCCAGGA
>JALOCB010000015.1 GCA_023227985.1 Candidatus Omnitrophota bacterium
CGGTTTCAATATTCACCATCCCGGATTTATCGCGGTTAGACGCCTCCGGATGCAGCCAATAAGTCAGGCTGTCCTGCCGATTCGCGTAATTTATGAAATTCTGATATGGCAATATACCCTGATCGCCATTATATTGATCAAATAAATAGCTCCTGAAAGGAAAATTATTGGCCAGGAATATAAAGCCTACCGCGACCAACGCCAAACCGGCCTTACGCCAGCCCGAAGAAACCGGCCCCAGCTTCCTCCCATACGCGTCTTTATAATCATAGGCCTTTTTACTCAAACAGGCCAACCCCGATAGAACGATCAATAAAGGCCAGAACAAGAACAGATCCCGGAGGCTTACGCCAAAGCTAAGGCCTTTTTTATTGCCTATTATTGGCAGGCGGCTGTAATCGCCGGCATCCGCCAGCCCTACAGTGAGGATATGTTTATGCCAGCTCTTTAAAGAGAAACCCTTCTTAAAAACAGACCCTTCCCAGAAATAGAACGGCGCCGATTCTACGCCGGCCAATATTATCATATCCGGGTTCCTGTCCCTGATCCGCTTTACCTGGCCGAGATACCTTTTGATCCCGTATTTGAATATTGACCCGGTCTCTACCCGCTTTTTTATTATGTTTCGCAGCGGCCATATCCCGTACTCCCAGCGCATCAGATCGCGCTCAGCCGTGATCACAACCCTGACCCCGTTATCCCGGGCAGATGAAATTATCCCCTGGAGGGTATATTTACCGTCGCTGATCTGTGAAGCGACCTGTATAGCAGCGGGGACCTGGATATAATCCTGGGCAAAAACGCGGCTGCCGCAGATCAAGAACAATATCAGTAATAAAACTCTATGCCCTGGCATTTTTTTCTTTAAGGACCTCCTCATACATCCGCGTTACCTTGTCAACCATCGCCTCCGCCTTGAACCTATCCCGGCACCAGGCAAGAGCGGAGCCGGACATAGACCGCCTTAGCGCGGGATCGCTCAACAGCTTAAGCATTGCCTGAGCCAACGCGTCCGGGTCAGCCTGCGCCACCAATAACCCGGTCTGCCCATCCTTAACCACCTCGGGAATGCCGCCGACATTGCTGGCGACAACAGGTATGCCCAGGGATTGCGCTTCGATCAAAACTATCCCCACTGCCTCGTTCAAAGAAGGCAATACCAGCATATCCATCGCGGACATGATCCCCGGAATATTCTCCTGCCAGCCCAAGAAAACGATCTGCTCGCTTAACCCCCAGGAAGCGACCGCTTCCTCTAATTCACGGCGTAAACTGCCTTCACCGCTTAAGACAAACTTCACGCCCTCCCGCTTTTCCAGGATCTTTTTTGCCGCTTTTATGAAATATTGCGGCCCCTTGACCGGCTCCAATCTTCCGACAAAACCCGCGACCAGAAAATTACCGGATATGCCCAAGCTTTCCTTTACGGATATATTATTCTTATTATCCGGATCAAATCCCGACAGGTCCAGGCCCTGGCTGATCAAAACTAATTTTCCCCTGTTGGCAACGCGGTACTTTATATGATCGCTCTTCTCCAACTCGGTCAGGACCATTATCCTGTCGGTAAAACAACCCAGGAGTTTTTCTATTATCCGGACTAATCCGGAAAAAAAAGCGTTGAAATACCCGTAAAAATTGTGGCCGTGCGGAGTATGAATGATCGCCGGGACCCCGGCGAAATACGCGGCGATTCTGGCCAAGGCGCCGGCTTTGGCCGTATGGGTGTGCACCACATCAAAACCGGTTTCGCGGAAGATCCGGTAAAGTTTAAAAAACGCCATTATGTCGTCAAACAGCGAGATATCCCTTTTTAACTGCTTTATAACCGTAACCTTTCCTTTAAACTCATCCAGAAATACCCTGGTCTTAGCCGAAACATGCCCGGTCTTCCCGATGATCAAACTTACATCGAATACAGCCGGATCAAGCCCGCGGCAAAGTACGCGCAGTATATCCGGAGACCCTCCCCAGTCCATTCTGGTGATGACCTGACAGACTTTTATTTTTCTCATCTTAATACCTGTACAATTCCGTGCAGCGGCCGCACGCGGGGAATATTTTATTCGTCTTCAATATCCGGCGGAAATGTTTAGCCCGGCTGTTATTCCAGAGTTTTATCAAACTTTCCTTTTTGACATTACCGAAAGAATAGGTCAGGTTCAAACAAGGCCTGAGCTCGCCGTCAGGGAAAATATAAGCTGAAAGCCAAGGGCTGAGGCAACGGCAGTTCGACGCGGGAGGCCGGTAACAGGTATTGTTGTAATAATCCGAAAGCTCCGCCGAAGAAAAATTAGGGTAAAAATCAACGCTGAAACCGTATTTTTGCCCGAGGATCTCTTTCTCTTTTTCAAACAAATACTGCGGGTCTATCCCCGGCTCAAAAACAAAACCTTCCCAATCCCGGGAAGAACAGGCGAGCAACTCATCACAGGCCCTTTGCCTGCCGAGCATCTCCCGGCTCAGGAATATCAGGTTATGGAAGGTCAACGAATTTGCCTTAGCCTGCTTTGCCACTTCCAGCATCTCTTCTAAATTACGGTAATTATACCTGGTGATCGTGCATTGCAGGTTTATTAACGGGCTCTTCCGGCCGCAGCCGGCTTTAATGGAATTCACCTTTTGCAGGCCTTCCATGATCCGGCCGAATAAACCCGGCATTCCGCGGATATCATCATGTAATTTACCCGCGCCGTCCAAAGAAACATTCAGCTCATCCAGGCCCGCTTCCACTATCCTTTCGGCAAATTCCGCCAAAAGCGAACCGTTGGTGATCATTAAACAATGCCTGCCTTTCTGTTTGATATGCCGGATCAGCTCCGCACAACCCGGGAACAAAAGGGGCTCTCCGCCGAACAAAGTGATATTCGGCTTGAAATAAGCCGAGTCATCGACTATTCGCTTTAGTTCCTCCAAACCAAGCTCCCGGCTTAAAACACCCTGGCCCTGTTTCCTGGTCACTCCGCCATCGCCCCACTGTCCGCACATTTTGCAGTGCAGGTTGCAACGGTAAGTTAAAAACAAGGTTATAGCTTCAGGCAGGCTGCTTTTACCCGGATATAGCCAATAAGACAGATACGCCTTAGAGCGCTTGGCCAGGACCTTAACCGCGTATAAAGGCTGTCGGACCGCTTTGGCGGATGATCTTTTCAGGTTTCGTAAAGGCAGCATGTTATTTTCTTATAACCTCGATCATCTTTTCCAGATACTGCTTCTTCAATAAAGGATACACCGGCAGGGTCAGCAAATGCCCGGCCAGATAATCCGCGTTGGGAAAATCCTCTTTTTTGTACCCCAGCTCGAACATATGGTGCAAAGGCATATCATACATCCGGGAGCTCTCAATGCCTGCATCCCATAATTCCCTCTGTTTGCGCTCAAGCAACCGCGCATCCCTGAATAAAAGCGGCAAGCGGTTAAATACCGCATAGATCCTCCCGGATATATCCGGGAGGATAACGCCGTCATTGCCTCTCAATCCCTCAATAATGAACGCGCCGTTCTTATGCCTGGCGGAAAAATCCTCCCGGCAGCCTTCAAGAAGAACAGAACCCAGTCCTGCCTGAAAATCGCTTAAGGGCCGGGCCGAAAGATCCATAGCCGGGGCTATATCCTTAAAACGGGATATGAACGGATAGCCTAACCCGTAAACCATAGGGTTTGTGGCCAAGACAAGGGCTGCGGTCTTGAATAACAGCAGAGAACCGGATAACGGCCCGGCTTTTCTCAAACCCCGGACAGCTGACCGGACGCCAGCGGCAATATCCTCATTATTGGTGCATATGCATCCACCGGAGAAAACGGATAAGTTCTTGCCCCGGTTAAAACTGAAGAACCCGGCGTCGCTGAAACAGCCGACAGGCAGGCCGGATACCTTAGACCCCATCGCCTGGGCGCAATCCTCTAAAAACCATGTCCCTTCAGGGATCATTGCCCTGAACCCGGCGATATCCCGGACAGGGATACCGAACATATGCACGGCCACCACCGCCAGAGTATCCCCGGAAAGCGCTCCGGATAAAACATCCTTATCCATATTGAAATCCTTCAGGGAAATATCGCACAGGACCGGTTTTAATCCCGCCTTTCTTACCGCGGTGATAAGGCTGCCTGCGGTATAAGCCGGCAAGACCACCTCTTTTGTAAAGGATTTTTCCTGCAATGCTTTAAGCAGGATATAAAAAGCGGCTAACCCGGAATTGACCGTGCAGATGAACTTCGCGCGGGTGAACCCGGACAAGACGGCAATGAACTCCTCGGATGAGCTGCCTGCGCAAAGCGATTTAAAACCGCGGATAATATCAGAGGCGCTTATATCGGGGCGTATGATCGGTATCTTCCTGATCATCTTTTCCCCGCTTTCATCACTATAATAGGGGCCCAGGACCTGCAAGGAAAACCTACCGGCTTTTCATCAAGCATCCTCAAGCCCAATTCCCTTAATACACCCTCTATCTGGGCAGGATAATATGTGTTCAAGGGCTGCCCTTTGACGGTCCCGTCGTAATACGGGGCGAGTTTATACTTAAGCCTGAGCAACTGGTTCAGGGAACTGCGAAAATCAAAGATCAGATACCCTTGTTTCTTGCAGACCCTGGACATGGTCATTAAAAACCGCCTTACGGCTTCGATAGATTCCAATATATAAAAAACATTGATACAAACCACGGCATCAAAATATTCATCCGGAAAATCGATCGATTCGCCCCCCTGAACCTGCAAAGTTATATTCTTCAACTCCTTTTGCCGGAATCTCTCCCTGGCCCTTTCTATTCTGCCGCGATTGATATCCACGCCAAAAATCCGGGCGCCGGGATTGTTCAAAGCGAGCTGCGATAAAAACAGGCCTTCCCCGCAGCCGATTTCCAGTATATTACCTTCTTTTACCATATTACAGTATAAAAGCGCCTGATGCCTGACCATACTTTGCCAATGTCCGCTGGAATGCTCGAACCGCTCATCAGCCCGCGCAGTCAGATTATGCATCCAGTAATAAATTTTCTTTAACATTTTTTCCCCAGAATAGTTACCGCCGCTTCAGCCACTGCATCCGGCCGGATGTCCCTGAAACAGCTTCGCGACTCGCACGCGGAATTATAACAAGGCCCGCACGCGGGATACGAATAAAATACTGCAGCCTTATCCGAGATATGCCGAGGGTCGAACCTGGCCAGGTCTCCCGGGCCGAATAAAGCGATTTGCGGCACATCCAGCACCGAGGCTATATGCATTGAACCGGTATCGTTGGTAATATACAGGTTACATCTTTTGATCAATACAGCCAGTTGCTTAATAGTGGTCTTCCCGGCAAGGTTTACCGGCTCCGCTTTTAACATTTCCTTAAAGCGCATGACCGCCGGCTCCGTTCCTCTAAAGCCGGTTATGACTATTTTACATTTGATCATCTCCTGCAGGCGGTTTATCGCCGCCGCAAAATTCTCTGCCGGCCACTGCCGTGATAAAACAGGCGTGGAAGGATTGACCCCGACCAGGATATCCGCGTCATTGATCCCGCATTCGGACAAAAGCCCGTGTATATAAGCATTATCCCCTGCGGATATGCTGATCTGCGGCCGCCGGTATTGCGCGTCTATTCCCAAAGCCTTTACTGTGTTCAGATCATATTGATACTCCGGCATACGGCCCTTAATAGTCTCCGGGATCCTTATATCGAAGAAAAAACCCCTGCCGTCGGTATCGCGGCCGATCCTGCATCCGGCCTTAAGCAGATGAAAAATAGCCGCCATCTTGAAAGCGCTGGCCCAGGAATGGATGCTGCGCATATTTAAAACCAGTTCGAATTCCCTTTGGCGCAGGTAAAACAAAGTCCTGAGCGTGCTGATCATACGGAAATCGAAAAATACCACCTCGTCTATGCAGGGGCAGTCCTGCGCGAACTGCGCGGCCCGCGGTATGCACCAAAGGACGATACGCGCGTTCCGGTAGAAAGCGCGCAAAGCGCAGAGCGCGGGTTCCGAAAGGAGAAAATCGCCTAACCCGCCGAGGTTAATGATCAGGATATTGCGCACATCCTGCGGCGCAGGGAGCTTTTTTCTTTTTTTATCCATAAATTCTTAAGGCTTACCTGTTCTGCCAAGCAACGCCCCAACCGCCTCTTCCATTTCCTTTACCGTGATAGACGACATACATTTATGCCGCGAACAGAACGCCTTACTGCACGGGCTGCAGGACAGGTCCTTGCGGATAACGCTATTCCTTTCGCCTGCAGGATGCCACAAATAAGGGACAGTCGGTCCCATAGTAGATACCGTGGGTACACCTAAAGCCGCGGCGATATGCAGCGGCCCGGAATTATTACAGACCATAAGGCCCATCCTGGATATAATCGCGGCCAGCCTATTCAAAGGCAAGCCGACTGCCATAAGAGGATGCGGCGTTAACAAAGAGGCAAGCTTGCCCGCGGATTTTCTTTCCTGTGAGTTTGCGATCAAAATTATCCTGGCCTTATGTTTATCGCTGATCTTATCCGCCAAGGCTGCAAAATTCCTGATCCCCCAGCGCTGGCTGGGAAATTTCCCTCCTGGGGCTACCCCCACTATAAGCTCGCCCTTTTCAACCGCCCGGGTTTTCAGGAAATCATCGGCAAATGAATTATCCTCATCCGATAAAAAGATCCGCGGCAAGGCATCCGCGGCAAGACCGCTATCCCCTCCGGATAAAACGGCGAGTTCCCGGGGGATATCCATCAGGCATTCGCACATCCTCTTCTGTCCCGGCACGGGCTTAAGCGCTACGTTAAAAAGCCTGCCGCGTCCAGAGATATCAAAACCCGCGCTGACAGCCGGCCGGCTTAAAAAAACGAGCAATGCCGTTTTAAGCGTATAATCCATAAGCAGGTCCGTTATCAGGTAAAATCCTTCTTTTCGCAGTACATTTACGGTCCCCCAAAACCCCCGGTAAGGGATCAACCGGTCTATCCCGGGAATATTCTCTAAAAGCGGGACAAGCGAAAGAGGGACCACCATAGCCAATTTCGCTTGCGGGAATATGGACTTTAAAGCGCGGACCGCGGGCAAAGACGCCACAACATCGCCTATACGGTCGATCCGGATCACCGCTATGGATGTTACCTGTTCAGGCTTTATGCATTTTATCCTTCCAGGCACAAAGAACAGCCGAAGGAACCATCCGCGCAGGCGAAGATATCCGTCTTTCAATAAATACCTTATGCTCATTCTCCCCTTTGCCTATCCGCGCGTTCGCGCATATTGCCGAAAACATGGGACAAAAAATACCAGGCGATCAGAAAAAACATCCTGGATCCCAAACAGAAAGCCTTTATCTTGTTTCCGGTTATTGTCGATACGCCGCTCCTGGCGCTGTAATTCACCGGTATCTCGATGAACCGCAACCTTATGATCGCCATCCAGAGTATGAATTCGCAGTTAAAACGGGAATCGCCGATCCGGAACTTGTCCTTCAGCTTATCGTACGCCCCGCGATTGATGAGTTTCATAGTGCATCCCATATCGGTAAGCTGGGAGGTATTAAAAAGGAACTCCAGGAACTTAGCTACCAGAAAATTCCCCCAGCGCAGCGAGAAATCCATATTCGCGCCCTGCCAGATCAGTTCACGGGTAGTCCTGGTCCCCATAACCACCTCAAAGTCATCGGCGTAAGCTAAAAGCTTGATGATATCCTTTCCCTGGAATGTCCCGTCAGGTTCAGCCACGACCAACAGTTCGCCCTTAGCCTGGCTTAACCCCTGTTGGATAGCCCAGCCATACCCCTGCCTTTTCTCATATACTATGCGGGCGCTGGTCTTGGCAACCTCTTCATCGGTGCCGCACTCGGCGTTATTATTGCAGACCACTACCTCATCCACTAATCCGCCAGCGCAAAATTCTTCGATCACCCGACGTATCACATCGCGTTCGGTATAAGTCGGCAGGATTAACGATACAGTCTTATCATTCCACATAATAACGCCCCTGTTTCCTCAACCACACAGTATACGAGCCTATTTGAGAGGATGTAAAACCATTCTCCAGAAATTCCCGCACTGAACCCTGATTAAAGATATTCCGGTATTGGCTCAGGCTGTTGCCGGTAACCCCGTAGACCAGGCAGCTTATTTTGTGCTCTTTCATAGCCCGGATGAACATATCCCTTCCTTTTAGATCTTTATTCAAAACATAAGAAAGCAGATTATCATTCGCCAGCCATTTTATCTCCGCCGGAGCGATTATCGGTTCAGCGGCATCGGTGTTAGCCCGCACAAAAGCCGCTGTTTCCCTGACCCCTTTCGCGCCGTAGCAATAAACAGTATTATACCCGGCCTTTGCCTGGACAAAAGACAATGCCAAATTCGAGCTGACCATAGTCAGGAATAAAACAAGCAGGAATGGACGCTTTGATCTGGCTGACAGGAATAAATAAGCCATAGGCAAAACCGCGATGATCAGCAAAAAACGGGCCGCCTCCTTAAACAGCACCTGCCTGGCCATTAAGCCGCTGTTCAGGATCAAAGCCTCTTTAAGCCGGTAATTTATCCCGTACAATGGATCGCCTACCACGAAAATATTATAGAGCATAAGCCCGGACGCGCAAATGAATAAAACCGGCATTTCTTCTTTCTTAAAACGCAGTTTCTCCGATAAAAACCATCCGATAAATATGGAAAGTACCGGCATTACAGCAGCATGGTACTTAGGGAAACTATGCGTGACACCTCCGACAAAAAGATAAATAACCCCGGCGGCGATCCCATACAACGCCAATTGCCTTGCCGGCAGCGGCTCATTCCCCCCGCTGCCCTGCTTAAAAAACGCGATCAGGGAAACAACCGAGAGGATAATGAACGACGGCGAGGCCCAGATAAGGACAGACCAGGCATTCCGGGCAAAAATATCCCATCCGCCAGGACTGGCTGCACCGGTATAGAAACGGCTCAACACTGATAACGGGACAAATAAAATATCCCCGGGATCCCGGGCATTGGCCCAACAGTAAACAAACCAGGCCGACAAGAATAAAATTACCGCGCAGCAGCTTATCTGGATCAACTGTTTTGCCTTTTCCCCAGCCTTTCTGAAAAGCAAATATGCCAGGAATGTCCCTACAATCAGCAAAGGAGCGGATAATTTAATGAACATTACCATGAACAAAGAAAAACCCAATATCAGTATCTGTTTCGCGGCCAATCTCGGATATTGCGCGCGGGAAATAAGCCAAATAAAGAACAAGGCCGCCGTGTTCAATATAGTTCCGTCCATATCGATCAAAAGCGAACCCCGCTGCGCCAAAGGGTTCATGGCATAGATCAAACAAGCCCATAAACCCGCTGATCCGGCATTCTTGCTTTTCTTGAAAATTTCGCCGCAGATCAAATAGATCAGTATCAACGAAACCAGAAAACAGGTTATCCCGGGCAACCGGCCGGAAACCTCGTTAACGCCCAGCACCCTGCCTAACGCCCCGATCGTCAGGACAAACCCCGGAGGATGCCATATCCCAAAAAGCCTGTCACCGTGCTCGACAAAGAACACGGTTATCCCTTTCTGGAATACCGCGCGGCCGGCCAGCATCAACCCGACCTCATCGCCCATCACCGGTTCTGTCCAGGAAGGTAAAATAAAAACCAGATACAGTAAAAAACACGCACAGATAAAGGAAACCGGAGATCGGAGTATTTTTTTAATCATTCAACCCTTTCTTTCGGGCAAAAACCTCGATAACCGTCCCGTTCGCGCAAACCATATTTACCACCGATATAAAAATAGTCAAAACTAACGTTAAAGGCAGCAACCCCGCGATCAGGAATATCGTGTAGAGCCTGCGCAAAAAACAGGTGTCATACAAAAGAACATCCCTTTTGAACATTTTGTGCAACAAATTATGCTCCCCTCCCAAGAAATTAAAAAGGCTCTGGCTGATGAACGGGAAATTATATTCCAAAGAGTTATAGCTTATATCGGTAACGCGGAAGCCGTTGCCATCGATCAGCCGTATCAAATTCCGGGCGCTGTACATATAATGGTGTCTGGGCAATTCCAGGCCCAACCAGTCTTTCAGGCTCATCCTGGCCTCAAAACTCCGCACATTCGGCACAGAAATGAACAAACGGCCGTTATCTTTCAAGATGGAGCGCGCTTTATTAAGCGCCCGTCCCGGCGCAGCGATATGCTCGAAGCTGTGCCAGAAAGTTACCGCGTCGAAATAATTGCCGGGCAGATCAAGATCCGCGACATCCCCCGGACAGAAGCGTATATTCTCCTTTGTCCCTGCCGCATCAAGCGCGTAAGCGGAGATATCCGCACCCCAGCAATCCCAGCCTCTGCGCGCCATTTCCTTAAGAAACGAGCCCTGGCCGCAGCCCACATCCAGTATCGCGCCTTTCCGCGCCTTTTTTTCGATCTTTCCTGCCCGCAGCCGCATGAATATACCCATTAAGAAAATAAAAGCCGTAAAAATCATGCCTTTCCCGCGTTTATCCGTATAGAAACCGCCTTTGTCAATATCCCGGAAATCCACTTTCTCCGCAGCAGGATATAACCGGATCAAAGAACAGCCGGGGCATTGGATCAGGCCGAATAATTTATCGCCAAGGATATCCACGCCTTTCGCCTTGAACAGAAAACGGGCATCCTGACAGCCGCAAATAACACAAGGCGGATATTGCTTTTGCGCTAGCATAATTTATACCCTTTATCCAAAAGCGCGTCCTGGTAGACTTTCTCAAGCCTGCGCGCCGCGTTAGAGGCGTTGAATTCCCGGCGGCAGTATAGATACGCCTTTTCCGCGAGATCATTGCGCGCTGCGGGGTCGTTTATCAATGCGTTCACCTTAGCCGCCAGATCCCCGGGGTTTTTCTCCTGAAAGATCACCCCGGCCTTTCCGTTATCGGTGATCCTGAGAAAAGCCGGAACATTGCTGGCGCAAACCACAGCCTTGTTAGCCATTGCCTCAATCAAGGTATTCCCGAAAGACTCCCGGCATTCGCTCCAGGAAGGCTGGATAAGCATATCGAATGCCGGCATTATCGAATCCATATCATCCATAAAACCGGAGAATTTTATTTTTCCGGAGATATTATTCCGGGCTGCCAGCGCCTCCAGACTTTCCCTTTCCGGGCCTTCCCCGGCTACAAAAAAACGCGCCTGCGGGTTCCGGCCGATTATCTCCCTGGCGGCAATAATAACATCACCGTACCCTTTTTCCCGGATCAGCCTGCCGGCCAGACCTATAAGAAGGTTATCTTCTGAAAAACCAAGTTGTTTTTTTAGAGTTGTTTTGCGCTGATGGTCCGGCAGAGTCCTGCGCGAAAAATCCACGCTGTTATGTATACATACGACCTTTGCCGGATCGATCCCCTGACGCCGGATATAACTTTCCCTGGCCTCTTCCGATACCGCGATAACCTTATCCAGGCAATTATTAGTAGCCATATGCCCCAGGTTGTGCAGAAAAAAACGGACAGGCCTATCCTTAAGCCAGCTATGCTCAGGGTCATTCATATGTTCGGTCAGGATAACGGCCGGGACACCGGTTATCCTGCCTGCCAAACATATTAACGGCCCTACCCTTCCCATCCTGCCATGCAGGATATGATATTCGTTCCGGCGCAAGATATTGATCAATTGCCAGAGTATCTCCAGGTCGCTTTTTAACCCGAATCCCAAAGGGAAATACTCTATCCCCGCGTTCTTGATCCAGGATTTGAATTCCCCGACAGGAGAAAACGCGCTGCTGATATAAAATTTGTTTTTATCTAAATTAGTCGCCAGGGCGAATGAGCTTCGGTTGGGCCCGGTCAACCCTCCGGAATGGGAGACCATTAACACGCGGATAGGGTAATTTATTCTTTTATCTTTGCTCATCGGGCTAAGGCTTGGGCCTTTCTTTGGATCTCCCACAATTTAATCTCTTTCAGAAAAATAGTCAATCCGGTCAGGAAAGCGATCACCAGCCCCAAATAACCGTCTATGAATCCCTTCTGCAAAACGAATCTTTTGGAAGCCTGCGCCAAAGGCAAAAATAAAACTTTGGCCGGTAAGGTCAGCGCGTTAAGCCTCTCGCCTTTTTGCCAGGCCTGCCAGGCCAGTATGCCGGAATAGCGGTTGACCTTAGCCAGATATTCCTCAAGATCGGAACAGGTGTGATGAATGATCTGGTTTTTCAGATAACCGTAACCGCCTAAAGGCAAGATCGCGGCGTGTATCTCCGCCGGAAACACCACGCTGCCCTTCCTGAACAGCCTCAACACATAAGCCGGATACCAGCCTGCGCCCTTGACCCATTCACCCAGGAATATATTCCTGCGCGCAACGTAGAACGAGTTTTGCCTGACGCCTGAATCCAATATGCCCCGGATCTCGGCCCTTAATTCCGGAGGGACCTCTTCATCGGCATCCAGATAAAGGACCCATTCGCATGCCGCGTGTTCGGCGGCGGTTATCCGGTCGGGTTCGCAAAAGCCCTTGGACGGGACAGTAAAAACCTTATCCGTGTATTCCCTGCAGATAGCCGCGGTATTATCCTGCGAATCCTGGTCTACCACGACCATCTCATCCGCCCATTTTACCGAATCCAGGCACCTGCGGATATTGGAGGATTCATTGCGGACCACCAGTATAACTGAAAGTCTCTGCTTATCCATATCTCAACCCTATTAATTCCAGGTAAATATCCTGGACCTTCCGGGCATTAGTCTCGATCTTAAAACAAGCCTCTGCCCGCGAGCGTCCGTTCTGCCCCATCTTTTTGGCGAAATCCGCGTGTTCGATCAGGAAAATCATCCTTTCAGCCAGGGCCGTATGGTCCCCGGGCCTGAAGAAATACCCGGTTATCCCATCCTGGGCCATCTCCGTGGTGCCTCCGGTGATAGTCGCTATTAACGGTTTAGCGCAGGCCATAGCCTCCAGCACCACTCTTCCGCAAGGCTCGGCATCCGAGGCCAAAACAAATATATCCATAGCGGCGTAAATCTCAGGCATATCTTTCCGCAAACCCGTAAATATGACATTCTGTCCCAGGCCGAAGTCGCTTACCAGGGATTTTAAGAAAACATCCTCTTCTTCTTCCCGCTTGAATACCGCTCCTCCGGCGACCAGGAATTTCAATCTGTTTTTCAGCTCCGGCAATGCCGCGATCACCTCTGCGGCAGCCTTCAAAAAGGTCCGCTGGCCTTTCTCGAGATTGAACCTGGAAGCGATGCCGACCACAATATCCTTTTTGCCTATCCCAAACTCGCCCCTGATATTCTCACCGCTTATATCCGGGCTGAATTTTTGCGTATCCACGCCGTTATGCACCACACGGACATTGCCCGGCAAGCCATTCCTGCTCAAAAATCTATCGGCTATTGCCCGGGAATTGCAGATTATCCTGTCGGCGAATGACGAAAACAACCTGTCAGGATCAATGATCTCGTCAGTCAACAAATTGCGCTGATGCCAAACCACCGGGACTTTAACGATCCTGGAGGTTACCGACGCGTAAAAATGCGAGCGGATACTGTTGGAATGAATGATCCGGATCTTCTTTTCCCGGGCGATCCGGAAAAGCTTTCTCACTGTTTTGGTCACCCCCAAAAGAGATCTGACCCTGGGGAATCCAAGATAAATCACTTCTACGCCCATACGCTCCAATTCATCCGCTAACGGCCCGGATCCGGGCAGAACGAATAGGGGCCGAAATCTCTTTTTATCCAGGTTTTTCGCCAGGTTAAGCAGGCTGTTTTCCGCTCCGCTGATCACAGAAGTCTCATGCAGGTATAATATGCAGTGTGGTTCAACGACAGGCAGACTGGAAAACTTCCTAAACAAGTCCCTATCGGAATAGACCTCGGTTAAGATCCGTTGTTTTCTCCGGGACCTGATAACCTCCGGGATCTGCGGCAAAGCCATAAAAAATCCCGCGCTGAATTCTTTTTTCCCGATCAAAGGGCAGATCAATAATTCCGGAATAGTAAAAAGCAAGTGTTTTAGGAGCAAGCCCCGGTCGGAAATATCCTTCCAGGTCATCAAAAACCTGTTCTTCCAATGGATATTGCTTATCTCACTGCGCTCATGATATTTCGCGATAGTCCCTCTTTGCTTATGAATGACGCAACTGTCCGGATCGATCAAAGAACGGTACCCCTTTTTCCAGGCCCGCCAGCAGATATCCCCGTCCTCAGCGTAAAAAGGCCGGAAGAGGATATCAAACCCCCCCAATTCCAGGAACTTCACGCGGTCAAAAGCGCTGTATCCGCCTGAGACGCAAAAAGACTCCGCGGCTTTAGAGCACATATCCAGGCACTCATACCAATACCAGAATATGCCGTATTTGAATTTTACAAAATGCGGCCATACCTTTTTACCGGGGGCGATGTCCTTCAACCCTTTTATCGCCACTGAGCTGACCGCGAACACCTTGTCGTCATCAAAATGCCTTATCAGAGGGGACAAAAAACCCTCACAAACTTCCACATCCGAATTAAGCAGGTAAATTATCTCGCCTTTGGCCTCACGGACGCCATAGTTGACCGCGTTGGCAAACCCGCTGTTCGCCCCCAAAGCCAGGAGGCGCACGCCTTTGATCCCTTTGACGAACTCCGCGCTGGAATCGGTCGATCCGTCATCAACGACAATAACCTCCGCTTCTCCCGGGTGAACGGATAACCGTTTAAGGAGGATCGGAAGGTTCTTCTGCAAAAACTCCCTGCCGTTATAATTGGGTATGATTACGCTTACTGATCTCATCTTTATATATTTTGGCGATCTTATCGACCATTTCCCTCTGGCTGAATTTGCTTTCCCAGGTATTGCGCGACTCGCGGGACATCTTGCGCATTTCATCTTCATGCCCGGCCAGATATATGATCTTCTCGGCCACAGCCGTGCTGTTTCTTACCGGGACGATAAACCCGTTAACCCCGTCCTGGACGATCTCGGCATTGCCGCCTATATCGGTAGCGATAAGGCACAAGCCGGCGGAAGCAGCCTCGGCCAGAGCCAAAGGCAGGCCTTCATGAGTCGTGGAAAGCTGAACAAAGATATCCATAC
The DNA here is from genome assembly GCA_023227985.1 of Candidatus Omnitrophota bacterium. NCBI lineage: Bacteria > Pseudomonadati > Candidatus Omnitrophota > Candidatus Omnitrophota bacterium. The sequence continues at coordinate 15,009 of JALOCB010000015.1, forward strand.
CTGAAAGGTAATCTTCCGCGTCCTGCCTGGCCCCCAGGAAAATTACCGTGTTTTCCAACCCCAGTGACTTAACCCTGTTCCTTAATCCGTCCATTGCCGGTCCGTCGCCGATTATGACGCATTTACAATCAAGGCCCCGCCTGAGACATTCAGCTATGGACTCAACAAGAAAACTATGGCCTTTATGCCCTTCAATCCGGCTTATCGATCCGACGACAAATACCCCTGGAGCCAGCCCCAGCCCCTCTCTGACCTTACGCCTCAAGCTATCCGATGACCGCCTATCCTCGGCGCTGTTATAAACCAACGCTATCTTTGCGCAAGGTATCCCCAAAAACCCGATCAGGCATTTCCTTACCGCCAGGGACACTGCTATGACCCGGTCTGTAAAAGCGGCTACCGTCCTGACCTTGATTTTATCCTTCCAGGAAATACCGTAATACTGGTTCTGGACATGCATTATCACTACCGCTACCCCGGCCATCCTGGCGGATATCGCGCCCCAAACCGCCGGATAGAGCCCATGGCAATGAACGATATCGAATCTTCCCTTGCGTAATTCCGCGGTAACCCGCATTATGCCGCGGATGCGCAGCCTCCCGGAGAGACTGAATTCCCTTACCTCGATCCCCCGGTCTTCCAGAAACTTTACCAAAGGGCCTTTGGCCCTCAGGCAAAAAACAACATGCTTGAATTCCCGGGCATTAAGGACAAACCCGATCAGCGTCTTTTCCAAGCCTCCGATATTCAAGGCATCGACTATGTGGCATATACTTATCATTTTTTCGCCAAAACCGCCCAACCTAAGGCGTCCCGTTGATCAATACCATCCCCTAATTTAGCCAGGATATAAAATAACAACGAGAACCCCAGGCATAAAGCCGTAGCCGCCTGCTCGGCAAACTTCCCGCCTAAAGATCCCAGACAATTCCTGATGACTGTCCAAGCCACATCAACCAGACGGACCCCTGCCAGGGAAAAAACACCGCCGATCCTGCGCATAGCCACAATCTCAAAACCCGCTTCTTTTACAAGGGTTTCTATCCCGTATCTGGTAAAACGCCAGTAATCATCAGGCTCATAATGCAAACACCAGCTTTGGGGCACGGTAATATAAACAATTCCGCCTTTTTTAAGCGCCTTGTTTATCTGCGCCAAGCAAGCCTGGGGACGGAGGATATGTTCAAGCACTTCAGTACAAATCACGCTGTCAAAAGAACCATCCTTGAACGGCAAGGGATCGCAGCGAGAGCGGATATCCGGCTTCACTTCAGCAAGAATATCGATACCTACGTATATTTTAGCCCGGAGATACCTGGCATAAGGCCTTAAACCGCAGCCGATATCCAGAACCCTGCCTTTAATAAACCCCGAATACCCTGATAGGGCCTCAATCTGCAGTTTTTTCAATATAAAAAGCGGGTTAGCCGCCAATTCCAGCCAGTATTTCATCTTCCTTACGCCCCTTTCAGGGAATTCCGGTACTCTCGCCACATATAACTTACCATGCGTTTAAAATATCCCCAGTCGCGCGGCCGGCGGATCAAAATATGCGAAAAACCGAGCAAACCATATACGACGAAACTGCGCAGGGCCAGGTTAAAAAACAATACTACCATGGCCTGCCTTCCGTAGTGCTTGTTGAAAAAAGCAAGCCTGCTGCGCAATTTCCAGGAATGACAGGCATCGGGGACCTGTTTGGAGCTTTGATTGCCGTGATGTATCACCCGTATCTGCGGCAAATAATAAATAACCCCGCCCGATTTCTTAAGCCGGTAGCACAGGTCGATTTCGTCGTAATACATAAAGAAACGCTCGTCCATAAAATCCAGCCTCACCAGGTCTTCTTTGCGGAACAATAAACAGGCGCCGTAAGGCTGGTCAACCGGGCCCATCCGGTCAAATGAATATACTCCTATCCTGTACCAGTTAAAGATCCTGTTCCCCGGAAATGCCTCATCCAGATAAAGGCTCTCGCTCAGATCCGTAAAGAAAGACGGAAAATGCCGGCAGCTTTCCTGCAAAGACCCGTCTGCAAAAATAAGCCGGGGAGCGATACAATCCACCTGCGGATGCCCGTCCATAAAATCCGCCATTGCCTTTAAAGAATTATCTACCAGTTCCGTATCCGGATTAAGCAGGATGCTGTAACGGCCCCTTGCCTGGCGCAGGGCCTGGTTATTTCCGGCCGAGAAACCCAAATTGCGGCTGTTCGCGATCAGGATGGCCCAGGGAAATTCCTTCGCCACCATCTCCGCGCTGCCATCTAAAGAACCGTTGTCCACCACGAACACCTCAAAGCTTATGTCGCTGGTAAAACGATACAGCGAATCCAGGCATTGCTTCAACATAGAGCGCACGTTCCAATTCACAATAACCACCGAGATATCCACGTTCTTTTCTCCGGCATTCATAGTCTAATTCCCATACAATCTATTTAATAGGCCCCGCATAAAAGGGCATTTCTGCCCCAGAAAATCAATATCAGCCGCATTGAAGAATTTGGCGTAAAAGATCACCGCCAGATATGATATGGTGAAGGCCGCTCCCTGGATGAACAGGCTGAGTAACGCGCCGGGGCGTCCCGGGATCACGCCTGTCACGGGAAAGATCATATTCAGCAGAAAGGTCAACAATGAGGCAAATAGCCCTGCCCATAACGCCGGCCGGATCACCCCGATAATCCGGGAAAAAGGCATATTAAGCTCTTTGTTCAGCCGGGCTACGTAATAAACGGTGCCGGTATTCACCGCGAGCAACGTTCCCCAGGCTACGCCGTAAAACCCAAAGATCTTTATCAGAACAATGCTCAGGATAATATTGAGCACCACCATGATCACCGATCCGCTGGACATTATCTGCGGCTTATCGATAGCGATGCAGACCGTCCCGGCGACCTGGGCGAACGCGTTCATCATCCAGGCAACGGATAAGACCCGGATTATCAATACCGAGCTTTCGAACCCTTTGCCCATCCAGGCCAGCATCAATTCAGGCGCCGCCACGATCAGAAAAACAAATAACGGCAAAACAAAAAAAACCATGTATTTAGTGCTGCGCAGGTAAGCCTCAACCAGCTTTGGCCTCTCGCCCTTAGCTTCGATCTCCGAGAACGCCGGAATAAGCGCGCTGATAAGCAGGCTGGGGATAGTCATTATATGGTATATTATACAACTGCCCAGCTGGTAAAAGGTTACCCATATAAGGCTGAAAAAATGCGCTATAAGCACCTTGTCCGTCTGGGTATTGACCACCGCGGAAAGCCTGGCGATCTGTATCCTGTACCCGAACTTGAATAATGTAATAAAAACAGCCCTGTCGCAGTAAGACAGGCGGAATTTCAACCCCGGCAGCAGACGCGAGGCTATTATAATATTCGCAGCGCCGTGGATTACAAGGACCAGCGCGTTATTCAGGATCAGCCCTCTCAGGCCCCACCCTCTCTCCATAACCAGTATTGTACCCAGGATATTGACGATAGACAGAACAAAGCTTATCTTGTTCGTTATATCCTGGCGCTGCAAACCGGACTGCACGGCGGCAAAAGGGCTTAAGGCGTTGGCTGACACGAAAATAACGGTGCCTACAAAAAAGACAAAAACCGCTTCCTGGTACAACCCGGACGGCACTTTAAAGATACCGGTCAGGGGATTGATGCAGACTGCGGCTATGGCAAGGATCAGCCCGCCAAGCAGGCTGTAAAAAACAAAACCCGTGCTGATTATCCGGTTGACCCTTTCGTATTCTTTCCTGGCAAAGAACTCCGCCATATATTTCACGAAAGATATCCCGATCCCGAAATCAAAAAGGCTGAAATATCCGGTTATCACGCTGACCAGAGACCAGACAGCGTAACGTTCGATGCCGACCCGGCTGACAATATAAGGAGTAAGGAACAAACCGACCAGAATGGACCAGAACCTACCGGCGGTATTATAGGCGGTGTTCCGGATCACCTTATCCGATATTGCCAAAGATTCCTCAAACTTTCGTTCCGGCATATTCCAGACCTTTCTCTTCGGCCACGATCTCAGGCAGGACAGTAACGATAGCGGCCAGGAACCAGAAAGGCTCCATTATCCTGATCAAGACAAATACCGCGGCGCCCAGGGACTGGGCTAAAAGACCGACAAAACCGCACATAAGCCCCAAACTTACCGCCTTGGAAAAATCATCATCCATCTCCCGGTAAGTCTTATTGGCCAGGCGAAAAAGTAATAAGACTATCCAGGAAAAGGTCAAGAACCCCAGCGTACCGGTCTCGGTCAAAACGCGGGTATATTGGTTATCAATGGTCCCGCCTCCGGGCACCCCTGAACCAAGTATCGGCCGTTGAGCCAGCTTTGTGAAGCCCTGCTCCCAGGCATCGATACGCGCGGCGGTGGATTCCGAAACCGTAAAACTCTTTCCCAGTAAATGATACGTCTTATGCTTCTCAAATGTATCCTGAACCCGGTCATAGACCTTTTTAGGCATAAAATACGGAAAAACGATCACGCCGACGATCAATGCCATGATCATCAGGAACCTTGATTTTTTATGCAGGAATATGAAAGCCAGGATCATAGGAAAAAAACTGAACCAGCCTTCGCGGGAAAGGGTGAATACGAACGGGATAGCGGCAAAACAAAAAAAAGACGACCAAAGTAACTTGTGATTGTGCCTTTTGGCGTAGAACAAAAAAGCCAGGATCATCGCCATCATCAGGATCAAATAACCTGCCAGGGTATTGGGCTCCCCTCCGCCCTCTTCAAATGGTGTCGAAAGACGCTGGCCCGAAGGCATCTGCAGCCAGGCAAGAACACAAACCACAAAGCAGGTAACGAACAAAAGAAAAATGTATATCCTGGCCTGGCGGGACGTCCTAAGGTTGTTGCTCACCATGAAAAAAAGCAGGAAATACTCAAAATACTTAAGCAGGTATAGAACGGATTCCTTTAATACTATCCTTCCTTCCATCAACCCTAAGAGGGACGAAATTACGCAAATAGTGCTGTAGATCAGGATCGGCGAGTTCAGCGGGTTTTTCCTCAGAAAACCCAGTTCTTTCCTGACCGCCATCTTGGCCATCCATCCCAGAAAAACAACGAATATAAGCATATCCTCGACCCGGATATTGATCGCCCGGCTGGGAACGTCTCCCGCCCTTAATTCAGGGGATAACAACATCGAGAAAAGGATTATGACCAAAGCTATATCTGTCCGGAAAAAAGATATAATAAAAACAAAAAGCGCAAGAAAAACCACAAAGGTATGTTTGTAAGGCAATCCCAGGACAAGAACGCTGAATATGATGCAGACAAGAACAACGAAGGTTACGAGAAATATTAAGGCCTGGCCGTTTTTATTGCTCATCTCATATTTATCTAACATAAAAGGGACTTTAGTCCCTTTTTTGAAGAACAACCGCAAGATCGCCTATCCATATGAACTACGTCTTCTTTTTTACCTCCGGATCACGATTAGCCTTAGGGACCTCCCTGCCGTAATATTTATATTTATTATAATAAGGATACGGGCTTATGGCCTCGGTCTGCATCTGAGTATGGTTCAGGACCACGCCGGAGATCTTCGCGCCTACCGACTCCAGCTGGACCTTGGCGCGCATCAAACCTTCCCTGCTCGTCCTGCCTATCTCATATACCAAGACGACACTGTCCACCTTAGGGGCCAGGAGGTTTGCGTCGGTTACCGGCAAAACCGGAGGCGAATCAAAGATGATCACATCAAAACGCGACTTTAGGATCTCAATAATGGCGGCGAATGCCTTGGATTCCAGGACCTCCACTGGATTAGAAGGCAGATGCCCGCTGGGCAGGATCCAGATATTCTCTATACCCGGAGTTTTACGGATATCCTCAAAACCGATATCCCCCAACATTATGTTGGTTATATTATTCAGCACGCTGTCCAGCGGCATCGTTCCGCTGACCAATTCGTTCAACCCGGGTTCGCGTTTTATCCCGAAGACCTTTTCCAGAAGCGGCCTGCGCAGATCGGTCGAGACCAGAAGGGTCTTTAAACCTATCTGTGCCATGACTATTCCCAGATTGCTGACCACGCTGGTCTTGCCTTCCCGCGGCCCGGAGCTGGTAACCAGGATGGTTTTACGCCCCGGAGAAAGTTTCAAATTGGTATGGATATTGCGGTATGCCTCGGTATTCGGGGAATGCGGCTGGTAATGGGCGAAAAGATGCACCAGGCGCTCTTCGGAATCGCTCCTGTTCTTGGGCGAAAAACGGTTTTTTATCCGGTTGATAAACCAATTGCTCCGGCCCAGTTCCGATTCGATCGGAGGCACTATACCCAGGACCGACAGCTTGATCACATTTTCGACGTCCTCAATGGTACCGATCGAAGTATCCAGGGTCTCAAATATGAACGCAAAAGCGATACCCAGGATAAGCCCCATGAACGCGCCGATAACGACCTTTATGCGGTTATCCGTGGTAATGGGATTTCCGGGCATAACCGCGGGGTCAACGATAGTCACGTCGCTTACTTTCTCCCTTTCGGATATCCTTGCCTCTTCAAGTTTTTCCTTGAGCATGGCATAAAGCTTGCGGTTGATCTCAACTTCCCGGTGCAGCCTGGCGTATTCCATCTGCCTTTCCGACAATCCCTGGACCTGCGCCTCCATGCTTCTGATCTGATCCCTGATCTGGATTATCTGCGGATGCTTATCGGTGTATTTCTGACGCATCTCCACCAGCTTGAATTGCAGATCCGTTAATTTCTCCTCCATCGGTCCCGCCAGCTTCACCTTATTTGAGTCATCGCCGAATTTATTCAGTCTTTCTTCGGCATCCTTGATATTCCTTTCCAGCTCCCGGACCTGCTCTTCAATGAATTCCCGGGCGTGCCGGACCTGTTTATTCTTGCTTTTCAGGTTTTCCGCTATATACGATTTAGCCACTATATTGGCAAGGTCCATCGCCTCCTTAGGCACGCTTGAAGTCGCGGTGATCTTGATCATGTTCGTGTTTGTAAGGATCTCGGTCTTGACCTTTTCCTGGAGAGAAACAACTATCATATTGGCGTCTTCCACATACTCCGGCCTGATATTCTCCGGGCCCAGGTCCCGGTTCTTGAAATCAACGGCCTTATCTTTAGGGTCCTCAAACCATGATTCCTGGATAAGGCCTTTTTCCACGCCGACCCGGATCATTACAGGGAAACTGGTAATGAATCTCCCCTCCGATTCCATGACATCTCCCGGGCTATATACTATCCATTCGGTCAAAAGCCCGGCGATGGTCTTGCGTTCCTCTATCTTTATAGTTGTACTGGCGGTATAGGTAATGGACTGTTTAGGCAGGAAAATGATCGTGGCAAGCGTAACAAGGACAAAAACAAGGATTATAGTATATTTACGCTTCTGGAATATCCGGATATAGTCTCTTAAATTAAGCTCATATTGCGGCATAACTTTCTCCTTTACAAACACTTAGGATATCACATAATAATATATTTATCAAGGTTTTTAGCAAAACACGCTATCATACTTTTGCCATATTCGATATTATTCTTCCAAAAAGAGACAACTGCCGCGGTTTTTTCCCGATCGATGCGGATTCCAGGGCCAATACATCCTTTTGGGGGAAGAAAGTCCGCAGGACAAACCTGCTTTTTGAAATAATCCCGGGTTGCAGCATTAAATAAACCGAATAATTGAGGATGTATAACCGGCGCTTATCTCTTTTGAACCGTTCAAATAACGCCTTCTGCAAACGGCAATTCCCGGGTCTTAACTTTGCCAGTCCGGGGATCTGCTCGGAAAAGATCATGCCGGCAAAGAACAGGCTATAATAAACAACCTCGCTTATCCCGGATCCCCGGCATATCCTGATGACCTTTTCCCAATCCAGCCTATCCTTATATTTTCTGAATGACTCTATCAGGTCCACGCTGTGTATAAGCTTCTCAAAACAGTGGTTAAAGGCATGCAAGGCCAGATAGATAATCTGATGCTCAATGGAAAGGCCGCGGGTCCCTCGGGCGTGCCCTGTTGTATCGCGCCAGATATCCTCCATATTGATCCCCGCTGTCAACCGGCCAATAGGCCAGCTGGAATTAACAATATGCCAGTGTAAATGCACAAAATACCCTTTGCCGCTTTTTTTATGGTACATGGCGCTGTTCAAGGAAGATGTGGGGCCTCTAAGGATATCCGCTGGATTTATAAACGAATAATACCCGCTTTCCCTGAGCGCCTTATCAGCTTGCGCAAGGTCTTGCGCGCGGACCAATATATCCATATCCGTGGTTTTCCTGAGAGCCAAGTTTCCGTAAACATCTTCCGCCAGAAATATCCCTTTCAACCCTATTGTCTCTATTCCTTCTCCGGCGAAACATCGGATAACCCTTTCCGACTCATCCGCCAGCAGGATATTACGGCTGGATACCGAGTAATAGTTTTTTTTCAGGTCCCGGACGATCTTCTCCGGGACATATCCCCAGTAATCCCCCCGATCAAGACTGTTATACAATAGACAACTCAACCCTTCCTTATGGGCGGCGCTTACGATACAATCCCAATCGATCTCACCGCGCAGACACCGGTCCGTTTCTTCCCGTCGCCAACGATCAGGATGAACACAACTGAACAATAATAAAACCTTCTCTTCTTTTAATCCTATTTTTGCCATCTTAAAGCTTATCCTGCCCGCTGAATAAGGCGCGAAAACCCTCATTATTCGCCAGCAGCCTCTTAGGAGCGTCTATGACCAGATCCTGCGGGGACTTAAGATAACAGACAGTATCCATCTTCATGACGATTGAAAGCCGGTGAGATATGATTATCAAAGTGACCTCATCCATCCGCTCTTCTATTGCGGAAATGATCCGGTTCTCGCTGGCAGAATCCATGGAAGACATTGCTTCATCAAAGACCAGGATCTTCGGCCTTTTGACCAGAGCGCGGGCGATGGCTATTTTTTGTTTCTGGCCTTCGGAAAGCATTACCGCATTTTCGCCGATAACCGTGGCAAAGCCCTTGGGCAATTCTCGGGTAAATTCATCGACCCCTGATATCCGCGCCGCCTCCATCACCTCATCCATAGACGCCTGCGGATAAGAATACCTTATATTATTTTCTATTGTATCGTTCCACAGGTAATGCTCCTGTAAAGCCACCCCCACCTGCCGCTTATAGAAATTGATCTTGAAGTCGGAGATATCCCGGTTATCCACAAATATCCGGCCTTGCCGGGGTTGATACAGCCTCAGGAGCAAATAGATCAAAGTTGTCTTGCCGCAGCCGGAATAACCTGCCAGGGCGATACGGCTGGCAGGCTCTATGGAGAAGCTCAAAGATCTCAGGACATCCTTTCCTGGATCATATCCGAAACTTACCCCATCGAACCTTATTTGCGCCGACGATATAAGTATATCCCTTGCCAGCGGTTTATCCGCGATAACCGGTTTTTCATCAAGGATGCAGTTTACCCTTCGCAAAGACAGCCATCCGGGCATTAAAGAATGCAGTATACCCCCCAATTCGGCATGCATGCCCGATAACTGGAATAAATAAGCGGATATGGCGGATAGGCTTCCCAGCGACATATCCCCTTTTATGACCCGGAATAATCCGTAGCATATGACCAAGCCGGCCGCGCCTTTATTGGCCAGATCCGTAAAGAAAACACCTTTTGCATCCATGCGCGCCATCCTCATTTCAGCGCGTATGCCGTCCGTGAGATTTTCCCGGAACCCTTTCATGCTCAACCGTTCAGTGCCGAAAACCTTGACCATAAGCACATGCGAGAAGATCTCCTGTAAACGATGGAATCTCGTTTGGGAAATATCGATGATCCTCCCGGAGGCCCGGAACATTTTCCTGCTTAAGCAATAAGCCGGGATGTAGATCAAAGGCACGGATATAAGGATAAACGCCGCCATCTTCCAATCCATCAATACCACGATCACGGTGGTCAAAAACATCCGGGCGCCTATCTGAAAAAACTGCGGCAGCAGCGAAATAACGAAATCCGTTGAGCATTCAATATCGCGGGTTATTTTGTAAATATGTTCCCCGGTGGATTTATCCTGGAACCAACTGAAGGAAAGCTTATGGATATGTCCAAACACCCTCCTGCTGATATTCAGATGTGTCTTGGCCCGGGCATACTCAAATAATAAGCCCTTAAACCTGGCGGAAATTTCACCCGCCAGATATACCCCGGCAATGATCCCGGAAATTACAAAAAACCCGGCAATGTCCTTTTTGGCTATGGCCTCGTCGATTATGGCCTTTATCAGTAAAGGAGAGACCAGGCTCAAAAACATTACCAGCAGCCCCAGGGAAACCAGGGCGGCCCAATGCCTGGCAAAAGGCCTTAAAAATTTCGACCAGCGTTCCCATAAAGGGTACAGTTCTTTAACGTCCTTGATCGGCATTTTCCACATGGGCTAACTCACAGTAATATTCCACCGGCGTCTCCATATCCCCTTTCTCAAGATAGGCCCTGCCTGGACAGGACAGGCAATTGTATCTTAGCCGGCAACCGCGGCATCGTGAAGCGGTCTGGAATTCTTTATGCCTGGCATATTTCAGCAACTTTCCCAGGTTTTCCATTACCCCTGCGCTCTTAAGGCCATACCGCGGATCTCTTAACAAACTGCACAGGAACATCCTGCCTTCTGGATCGATATGATAACTATCGCCTGAAACAACCGAACAATTGAACAACTGTTTTCCCTTTGCGGGATTCACGAGAATACATTCCTCGGATACTCCGGTCCATTCCTTATTCATCCTTACCAGCTCCCGGGGGGCTAGCCGAAGATCACAAGGGAACAGATCCCCGTCTAACCGCGGGAAGAGCGTATACCCCGGTAAAAAATCCAACCCCAGTCCCTCAACAAATTTCTTTACCCGGGGCAATTCCTTATGATTGTCCCGGGTCATCTGGGTCTTGATCCGGAAAGGTATTCCCATTTTATGCATCAAAACGATATTATCCCTGACCTTCTCAAAAGAACCTGTTTTGCCTGCGATCTTCTCATATACCCGCTTGCTCACCGCGTTCAGCGTCAACTCCAGCATAAAAGGAGGGAATCTCGCGAATAATCCCAGGATTTTTTTATTCAGGCGCAACCCATTGGTAAAGACCGTGATCAAAAAACCTTTTCGTTTGGCATAAAGATATATTTGCGGGAAATCCGGCCTGGTTAAAGGATCACCTCCGGTAAAACATAACCACAATACCCCGCTTTTATGCACTTTATCCAGGATATGCTCAATATCCCTGGTAGACAGCTCCCTGTTAAGGTAATTGCGTTTATTATAACAGGATATATAACAATACCGGCAGCGGAAGTCGCACTTGAAAGTAAGCTCAAACTGGCAGACACTGGGTTTTCTCCGCCTTAAGTTGCCCTGATGGGTCTTCAGGCTGAAATCGCGATATTCTACTTTACGCACGGATCTTCCTCTTTAATGCCCTGGCCACTTTTTCAAAAACCAGATCAACCTCCCTGGGAATGACCTTCTTGCTTTCCGACATTATCCTCTGTATATTCTCCTTAGGCGCAGAAGAACGCCGGATCTGCCGGACAAAACAGGCAAAAAGGTTATTCCGGGATCGGTAATCATACCAGTATTCGGCGTTAAGGCGGCGGCGGAATATACCGATACAAGGCACGCCTAAAGCCAATGCGATCTGTAACGGCCCGCCGTCCGTACTGATAAAAAGGTCACCGGCGGAGATCACCGAGCTATAGCCCCGGATAGGTTTTATGCATATACTATGCAGTTTATTACGGGAGCCGCGCATTATCTTTTCGGCAAATGATCTTTCGTCTTCACTGTATGCGATAAATACATCAGCCTGGTATTTCTCAATTATCTTATCGCAAAGCGCAACATGGTTCTTTATCTCCCATAAACGAAAAGGGTTCCTGCCTCCGGGATGGACAATGATGGACAAACCCGCATTGCCTCCCTTCAATTTGCGCAGGTATTTTTTGCCGAAACCCCGTTCAGCCTGAGAAAGGCGGATCTGCGGCAGGGCAAAACCGGGATATTTTATCCCGAACACCCGGGATATCTCAAGTAACTGCCGGATCCGGCTGGCCCCTGCAGCAAGGTATAGATTATTCTCAAAGCGCACTTTTTCTACTATACCCGCAGAAGGAGAATAGTAAAACACATACGGTATGCCCCGAAATCTTGACCGGACAAAAAAACCGGCGCCGCTGATTTTCGTTATTAATTTAGATGTGGAATTACCGCAGAGATCGATGGACAGGTCATACGGGGCTTGCTTTACGAGCCTGGCCAGGATCGAAGGGCTTGACCTTATCAAATGCGTGACATAAGGGCTGCCCTTCAGCAGTTCCAAACCGGAAGTTTCCGGCCCGCCTTTGCCTCCGGCGACATAAGTGACCTCTGCCCGGGGGAATATTTTTTTTAATACCCCCAGAAACGGAATAGTTACCAGCACATCCCCCAACCCATCCCAGTAAACGATCAATATGCGCCTTACCTTCATTTTCAGGCGTTTTCCTGCGGCATCAGGCATATCTTTCGGGGAAAAAGCATTATTCCGTTTTTTCATCTTGAAGATGCTCCTCGATCCTGCGCACAAAATCAATTATCCTCTTATCCTTGGCGAACCCCATCAAGACGCACTCGGTATTTTTGGCCAGTTCGCAGCAAAAGGATATTATATTCCCCAGGATCCGGGGATCCCAGAAAACCGGGAATATCGCCGGATACAAAAGGCTGAAAGCCTGCTCAAAACCGACGCGCCTGGCAGTATTTACCCTGGAATGATGAATAAAGAAAATCCGGCTGAGCAAAGCGCGTTCCATTTTCGATTCCAGATAATCGCTGAAAGCCCCATGCCAGGGCGAGCCGTAAATAAAGAACCCTCCGTCTTTCTTTCTGATGATCACCCGGTCGTCGTTCAGCAGCATCGCCCGGCTGTAACGGTTCCATATTCTTACGGTTGTGCTTTTCCCGCAGCCGGACTCCCCGGCAAAGACCAGGCCTTTGCCGTCGATATCCCGCATACCCGCGGCATGCGTAAATATCCCGTTCTTTCTCACGGCAAAATAATTGATTAAAAGCACCTGCAGAAAATCATAAATAAGGTCGGTTATATGCCAGCGGAACCCCCATTCGGCCCGGGCAGGAATATAAACCTTTACCTTATCGAATTCCTTGTTGATATAAGCTGCCAGGCTGCGGCCCTTGACCAAAGATTCATACCTATAACCTGTCTTTATCCTGGCTAACCGCCAGTTTTGACTTTGATCATACGGGTGGATAACGCGGAAAACCTCGTTTTTTGCGGCGAACGGCGGCAATTCCTTGACGACATCCACTTCGATCTGGATATCCACCGTGCCGTTCTTCCGGCAGAAAAAATTGCTGTAGCGCCTCTGGAATTTATCCTTATCGGATTTACGCCTGAATTCAGTCTGCGAAAAACTGCTGCGCATCTCAATGATCGTATCTGCGATATTAAGTCTTATTTTCTCCAACGTTGTCCCTCCTTAAATCGGCTTATTACTGCCGGGCCAGCTCTTCAGCCCTTGCCCGGCATCTTTCATCACAACCGTAAAAATCATTACTTATAGCCCAGGACCTGGCCGGGCACCATTTACAATAACCCCTGAGGTCACAGCCCCGGCATTCGCCGGCTGCCGCTGAACCTATTGCGCGGGCCTTCATTTTAAGCTCTTCCCAGCATCCGCGGAACGATCCCTTGATTATATCCAGCCCCGGATGATCGATCATCAGGCAGAATTTGAGTTTTCCCTGGGGGGTTATTGCCGCCTGGCTCCTTCCCGCGCCGCATCTGAAGATATCATCACCCGCCGAAGCCGGGCATTCCTTTTTTGCGCTCTTTATTTTCCTGCTCAAAGGGGCAGCCGGAACCGCTTTAAAAGTATATTTATACGGTCTTTGAGAACCGTCAAGGCAGGCAAATAACAGGTCATCAACGCGAAGGGTTATCCCCGCGGAAGAGGCGAAATTCCTTATCTTTGCGATCTCCAAATAATTGCGTTTCAACAAACAGGTCTTTAATCCTAAAGCTACGCCATAATCCTTCAGCATATTAACGGCGCAGAAAACACGTTCCCGCGAACCCTTAACCCCGGTTATGGATTCAAAAACGCCTTCGGTGAACGCAGGCAAAGTAATATCGACTTTATTGGGCTTGAGCGCTGCCAGCGCCCGGGCTTTTTCATCATCTATGAAATAACCGTTGGTGTGGATAATAACCTCAAAACCGCATTGCCTGGCAAAATCCAGTATTTCCATCAGGTCTTTTCTTAAAAACGGTTCTCCTCCGGTAAAACCAAGATAGAAACAGCCCGCCTTTTTGAGTTGTTTCAAGACAGAAATGACCTGCCCTGTGCCCAGTTCTTCCCTTCTGTTGTACCCTTCAGGTATATAACAATGCCCGCAGCGGAAATTACAGCGATAAGTCAGCTCGAACATCATCCTCAACGGAAAGCCTGACTGTTCAGCTTGTTCTTTTATTTTATTATTAAAATTACGGATGGATTCAAACTTCATGCCTTACTGCCCGCCTTCCTCTGCTGGATGGTCATTTCCGCTATGCGCCTGGCGATCCGGCAATAATACCCGACTTTGCGATAAGGGCTTCCGGTCTCCAGACGCGCCCTTACCGGGCACCATCCGCAAATGGTCCGCAACGAACACCGGGAACAGGCCGAAGGCCGGTTAAATCTCTCCCGGCGGATACGCGAATAAAGCATGTTTACTGCCTCTTTTAACGGGTATTCTTTAAGGTCCACGCTAAAATCCTCCGAGAATACGCAGAACTTCAGTTTTCCGTCGAGAGATATCGTCGGCTTGAATTTGGAACAGGCGCAATAATAGAGGGAATCTATCTTTTCCGGGGGATCAGGTATATCTTTCCGCAGGTCCTGACAGAAGTTATTCCACAGGTCTTTATGCCTCCGAAGAGCCGAGGTAATCTGGCCAAAATTAAGCCTGTATCCGCAAGGCGACTTATCCCCGTTTATCCGCGGATAAATAAGCGGGTCGTATTTAAAAAGATACTCCCCTTGAGTCTTTTTCAGGACAGAATCAGCCCATTCCTTTATTCGCCAGAGCTCATTCTTATTCTGCTTCATCAGGTTGGCTTTGATCGATAGAGTCAAACCTGCCTCTGCCAGCCGTATTATATTACCCGCGCATTTCACAAAAGAGCCCCTGGCCGCGCTTATACCTTCATATGTCTTGCTGTCACTTCCGTTCAGGGTGACTTCAATCGCCTGCGGAGGATTCCGGGCAAGGTATTTTATGACCCGCTCAGTGAATAAAGTCGCGTTGGTGAACAATACGACCAGAAAACCCTTTTCCCGGGCGTAAGCATAGATCTCCAGAAAATCATCGCGGATCAGGGGCTCGCCTCCGGTAAAAGTAACCCATAAACATCCCATCCGGGCCAGTTGGTCCAATATATCCTTCCAGACAGAAGCGGTTAATTCTCTGCGTTTATTCCCGGAATCTTTGGCATAGCAGTGGATACATCTCAAATTACAGCGGTAGGTGAGTTCAAGCAGCGCGTCAGGGGTTAAAACACCGGGTTGAGCGTTTATCTTATCATAAAAAAAAAGCGGGCTGCGGTTGAGCATTAAGGTATAGAAATAAGCTGGATTTTCTTAACTGGATACCGCGGTGCTGGTGCTCTTCGAGTTTGAGGTGGATTTTGTAGGGCTCAAAAAGCATGTATTGGATTTCCTGGCCCCGCCGCCCGACATATATCCTCCGCTGAAACAGGCGCAGGACAATACCGCCTGTTCGGGGTTCAGTTTTATGCGCGTGATCACCGGTTTAAACTTCATCTTCTGGGCCATATCTGACTCCTTTCTATATTATCGCTTTTATCTCGCCTAATTCCTTTAGCAGTTTTTCCAACTCCCGGTCAGCCGCGGCCGCTGAAACATCGAATTCCTTCAGGACCCTGCGTTTAAGCGCCGAGACCCGGGTCTTTCCTCCCAGCATTTCCCAAACCCTTGCCGCCGGCTTATTCAGGGTATATATGCAATTTATCTCTTCGGAAGTCCGGTAAACCGGCAGCAATACTGTTTCATTGCCGATAACCCTAAATATAACCTTAGGGTTGCGGGAGATAGTCCTGTCTGCTACCATTTTCTGTCTCCTTTTTTAAATGCCGTTACGTATAAGGACTCATTTAATTATATCATTTTTATCCCGGATACGCATCCCAAAAGACATTTTTTCGCCGCCCTTGCGAAATGCAGTATTGCGGCTGCCGTCCGCCCGAACAAACGCGCCTCAAACGAAGAGATATTAATGATCCGGCGCCCTCGGATAACCGCGACCGCCTTGCCCCAGAGTTCATCCTCAATGACTATATCCGGGCCTTCGTTCCAGGCATCAGCCTGAGCATATAGAATTATTTTTCCATTCTTCTGCTCTTTTTTCAGTAAACGATGGCAAACCCCCGGTCCTTGCCTTGCCGGATAATAAAGTATTATATCCCCGGTTCGCAGGTCTTTCGCGACCGCCCTTCTGGCGAGAAAACCATCGCCCTCCCGAATAAAAGGGAACATACTCGGGCCTTTTACATTAAAGAACAGGAATTCCCTGTCCCCGGAGATCTCTTCTTTTTTTGAGCGATCGTTCACGATCAGACGCCTATTAGCCATTTTATCGTAAACCTTATGCGCTTACCGATTTGCAGGCAAGGTAAAAACGACGAAGTTCTTAAGAACGGGGGTTATAAACAAGCTGCGAGACAGCTTTACCACGACCTGAGTTCCCTGTTTGTATAAGCGCCTTTGGAGAGAGGGTCCAGGACCTGGCTAAGGAAATAATTCACGTCGGAGATGAATTTCCTGGGGATGAAGATTATGTCCTGCGATTGCAGGATAATATTCTTGCTTAGATCGCCTTTAAACACTTTGGAGAGGTTTATTCTCTGCGCGTCAGGCCCTTTAAACCCGCCCCTTATCAAAACGGTGCTTGACGGGACAGCGTCCCGGGTGAAACCGCCTGCCATTCCGACAGCCTCCATGATCGATCTCTTACCGGCGACAGAATAAACTCCGGGGCTGGATACCTGGCCCAATATAACCACTCGGCTGCCGCCGATCGTTTTGATGGATATCGAAACCTCGGGATACTTTATGAATTCCTGCAATCTTTCCGTAACCGCGTTATCTAACTGGGTTATTGTAAGTCCGGTGGCCTGGATATCGCCTATCAGAGGAAATGACACCATCCCGTCAGGGCGGACTATAACATCCTGGGTCAGGTCCGGGTTCTGCCACACGGATATATATAAAATGTCTTCGTCACCGATAAGATACTCTACTGCCCCCCCGGTTTTCGGTTCCGCCGCCGCAACAGCCGGGGCAGACGAAACAGCCGCCACTTTATTCGCAACCGGTTGTTTATCCGAAACAACCACCGCTGCAAGATCATTCGCCTTCATCAAATCCATCGCCTTTTGATACTGCTCTTCGGCCTCCGTATACCTTCCCTGCTGGTAATAGATATTACCCAGCCGGTAATAATCCTTGGCCTGCTCCTGGTCGTCAGCGGCGTTTATAAACGCCGGAACAACCAGGACTATCAACGCCAATAATATTATATTCTTTATTTTTGCATTCATTTTACCGCACCGGGTTCATTATTCTGCGGCTCTAAGATCACCTCGATCTTGCGCCTGAGTTCATCGGCCTTGTCTTTGCCCGCGGAGCCCGCCTCTTTCCTCGGCAAGGCGCCGGTTTTGCCCTCTTGCAACACGGCGTTCAATTTTACCGACTCGATCAGGTCGTCAAGGGTCTTCTTTTGCCGCTCTTTCGCGTCCGCCAGCTCCCTTTCCAGGGCGCTTGAACGCGACTTCAGCTCCGCGATCGCTTCTTTCAAAGATGCGCCTTCTTTTCGCCTCTGTTCCACCTCCGCATCCTTCTGGTTCAAGGCGTCGGAAAACTGAGCCATTTGAGTCTTAAGACTGGCGTACAACAGGTTCATTTCCGCGTACCGCGCCTTTTCCCGCTCCAATTCCTCTCTGGAAGAACTATCTATGCCTCTCAACCGGGCTTGAGAAGTTACTAGTTCTTCTTCCTTCCTGGCTAACTGTTGGGTCAGGAAAGCCAGGTTTTTCTGCAGCGATTCAGCGAGCTCCAGCTTCTTGTCCAAAGCCTCCTGTAATTCATTCATTTTCGCCTGCAGGGAAAGGTTCTGCTTCTGCATATCCTGGAGCCGGATGTCATTGCCCTTGCTGGCGGAAAGACTCTTTTCCAGATCCGATAATTTAACCTGAAAACTGAATAATTTCTCTCTTGCCCCCAGCGCCTCTTCCCTGGCTGAATCTATCTCCTGTTCTTTCTTAAGCAATAAGTCGGTCAAGCGGCTTACCTGGTCTTTAGCGTTCTCATAAAGCCCGGACATCTTTTTTACCTCCCTGCCGGACTGCAGCCGCATCGCCTCGCTGCGGGAAGAAGCTAATTCCTTTTCCAGTTCGGATATCCTTTTTTTAAGCTCCTTATTAGCGGATTCCAGGCTCTCAAGGAACTTCTGTCTGGCTTGAGATCCGGAATTAGCCTTAAAAGAAACATTGTCAAATTGCGCCAATTCCTGCTGCAATTGCTGGATCCGGCTGTCTTTTTCCTTTAAAGAAGATTTGAGTTGTTTTATGCTTTCTTTTAATTGGCTGGCATTCGCGCCGGACACATCTTGGCCCGCGGATGATTGTTTGCTTAGAGCGCCTTTTTTATCCAGATCCCGCATCCCCTTTTCCAGCTCATTATTGGCTTTCAGCAAATTATCATTCTC
Source organism: Candidatus Omnitrophota bacterium (assembly GCA_023227985.1). Taxonomy (NCBI): domain Bacteria; kingdom Pseudomonadati; phylum Candidatus Omnitrophota; species Candidatus Omnitrophota bacterium. The sequence continues at coordinate 33,802 of JALOCB010000015.1, forward strand.
AGCCTTAAGCTCCTCTAAACCGGACCTTAATTCCGCCAGTTCCCTGGACCTCAGCTCCAAAACCTTTTCATAATCGTCGCTTTTCTTTTTCCACAACCCCTGGTTGCCGGATTGCGACTTTTCCGATTCGCCTTTAACGTTTTTCAGTTCTTCAACAGCCTTGGCGAATTCCCTGGTGGTATTTTCCAGCCGGGTCTTCAGATTTATATTGTTCTCCTGGATCGCGGCGCGGTCACTGATCGCCTTAGCCAGGTTCTTATCAAGATCGTCTATAGTCTTGCGGGCGCTGTCCAAAGAAGCCCTTAAGGCCTGGGCATCGCCAAGCTGATCAAGCCTGGCGTCCTTATTCTTGATCTTATCTTCCAGCTGAGAAACGCTGTTCTGCAGCTGCTCTTTTTCCCGGATCGCCTCGTTCAACAGGCTGTTCAACTGTCCGCTGATCTTTTTCTCGTTATTCAGGGCTGAAAAAACGGATACAACCAGGATTATGGATCCGACGGCTGCAAGCAGAAAATATGTGTCTTTTTTATTCCCCATTAGGTCTCTTGAAATACTCCAGGCATTCTTCAATATAAAGCAACGGCGTTGTAAGCAGGTCCACGGACTTTACATCCTTAAGCTCCTTGCCCTCTTGATCGAACATTACGCTGATCTGCGGCCGCAATGGCGATGTCGGGTTATTCTTATATACCTGGGCGGTTTCCTTCGTGTTCAAACGCACCAGGAACCCGACAGGGAATATACCGAAGCTCTCGATCAACGCCTTTATTATCCTGGCCGAAAAAGCTTTTTTATTGTTCAGTATGACATTGATCGCATGAGCCGGGGTATTCTTATTCCGATAGGGGCGGCGATGCGTCAACGCCTCGTAAACATCCATTACCGCGATTATCTGGGGATATTCCGAGATCTCCGTGGACTCCAGGCCATCAGGATAACCCGTGCCGTCCATGCGCTCGTGTTCCTGCGATACGCCCGCGATTATCCCCGGGGTAAGCGCGGGTTCGGCCCTTTTCAGGATATCCTCGCCGATCTTCGGGTGTTGCTTGATCCTGTTATACTCCTCGGGATTGAATTTATCCGCCCTGGATATTATATCTTTGCATTGAGCCAGGCCGATATCATGCAGAAAGGCCGCTGTCCCTAATTCCAAAAGCCGCGTATGGTCATACCCCAGGGCCAGGCCTATCTCCAAAGACATAAAACATACATTAACGACATGGTAATAAAGGAACTCCTCATTGTTGGGATATTCCGCCAGGCATAATCTCAGGGACTCTTTGGCGCCTACTTCTACCAGTTCGGACATCCTGGCCACCAGGGAATCAATATCTTTTTTTACCCCCGGCTGGAATTTAAGGTCGTTGGAATAAATCTGTTTGGCCTGGTCATACGCCTGCGCGTATATCTGGCCAAGAAGCCGGATATTCTCTGCGATGCTCTCTTTCGTCAACACGCTGGAAAGATTTATGCTGGTCTTACCGGTGAACAAAGACGCCGTCTCTGCGGAACGATCAGACAGCGCAGCCCCTTCCATATCGGCCTGGCCGGGATTCAAGCTGTTATCTTTTTCCGACTCCAGCCTCTTTTTTTCCTGTTTGCTTTTTTTAAGGATATCTAAGATACTGAACATTTTTGTTATTTTTTACGCGGTTTACTGTCGAGGCCCAGATTCTCCAGGTTACTTTTTACCTGTTCGGATACGCCGGAAGAGGATGCCGGGTTGGTGAACGGCACGTCGAAATCAGCGGAACCGAGGTCTTCGTTTATCTTGGAAATGGTCTTCTTGTCGATCATAGCCGCGCCGTTGCCAAACCCGACCAAAAGCGCCAGGTCGCAGATCGTATTTATCCGCCTTGGCGTGCCTGAGGTGCAGAAATAAACCTCTTTCAGCGCTTCTTCCTCGAATATATCCCTGGTTGCCCCGCCGACTTTAAGGCGGTGCCGGATGTATTCTTTTGTCTCATTCTCATCCAGCGCTTTAAGGTGATAACGCACCGCCAGCCGCTGCATAAACTGCGGCAGGCTCATCACGCTGTATTTGAGCTCGGGCTGGCCGATAAGTATTATGGTGAGCAGGAACGCGTCATCCAGCTGAAAATTCAACAAAAGCCTTATTTCCTCGAATATATCCTGGTCCTGGATCGCCTGCGCCTCATCGATTATTATTACCGTGTGCTTGCCGGCGTTATGATTTGCGTAAAGTATCCGGTGCAGGGCATGGAATAAGTCGATCTTGTTCGACGCCGCCTCGGAGTTGCTCAGCTGATGGACGATCTCCTGGATGAATTCCAGGCCGGAGAGCCGGGGATTAAGGATAAACACCGACTGGAACCTGTTTTCCTGCTGAAGCTCATGCCAGAGGACGCGCGACAAAAGGGTCTTTCCGCTGCCGTATTCTCCGGTAAACAGCGCCGCGCCTTTGTGTTCGCGGACCACATAAAGCAGCCTGGCGACCGCCTCTTTATGCTGCTTCGAATAATAGATGAATTGCGGGTCAGGCGTATTTTCGAACGGCTTCGCTTTTAATCCCCAAAAAGAAGTGTACATAATACCCTTATTCCGCGGAAACGATATTTTTTGCCGTGCTCACGAAAGAATATTCTTCTTTCGCCTTATCGCTGATCTGATGGCTGAGCACCCCGCGCATGCTTTGCATATCAGCGGAGATCTCTCCTCTCCAGAAAGCCAGTCCGGATTTCTCCGAAGACTGCATAGTTTCCCAGACAAAGTTTCCGTCGCCCTGGATACTTAAAGAGTAATTAGTCGGCTGAAAACCTTTCTTCACATAACCGCCGGCGAACACCTGATTCGTCTTAAAGGTCACCGTATCGGTTTCTTTCTTGCCTTTGCCGGTAAGCTTGGACAAATCTATAGCCCACTCGGTATTGTTCATTTCTCTGCGTTTTTGCTCGATCAGAGCCCTGTGGGCCTTATCCGCTTCGATCCGGGCTTTATCAGACGCGCTCGCGGCTTTATCCGCTTCCTTCTTGGGTTTAACGGATTTCACCTCTCTTGGGACACCGGCAGCCGCCGGCTTGCTGGCGCTCGCCGCGGCGTCTTTCTCAACAGTAGCTTGCTCCGCGGAATCTTTATTCCAGAACCAGGCGAAAGAACGGGGAGAAAATGCCAGAATAAAAACCAGAACCAGTAATCCCAACGTTATCCTTTTCATAACCATCTCTCCTTTTTTACGGTGCCTTTTTAATCCATAGGTTTCTTGCCTGCCCAGGTTTCCCAGGTAAGTATGTATTTCTTCACCCAATCCACATCATTATCTTCGGTTTTGCACAACTGGAGGAATTTACGGAACTGCTCGATCGCCTTGGGCCGGTTGACCATATATTCGGCATAGATATACCCGAGATTATAGTGCGCATACGGGTCATCCGGGTTAAGTTCGATCGTTTTCTCGAATTCGGCCATTGCCCGCTGGTACTCCTTGTTCTTTGTGTAAAACACACCCAGGTTATAATGCATCAGGGCGGTCTCTTTTACCAGGACTTTGTTCTGCCTGGAGATCTCGGCAAAACGCGCGGGCAGCTGTTCAAGCTTCTTTTCGAATGTCCGGTTCTTGGCCAGGGCCTCTTCATAACGCTTCTTATAATCCACGATCTGACGGCGGTAGATCTCGCTTTGCGCGTACTGGTTCAAGCGCTCATCTTCCATACGCTTAAACTTAAGCTCCATCAGGGCTTTGCTTTTTTGCAGGTCTTTCTTCTCCCGTTCCAGCTTGCTGATGACCCGCCTTGTCTCTGGTAACATTTTATACTCAATCTCCCATCTTTCAAGCGAATTCTTGAGCGTTTCTTTTTCCGCAGAGGATGTCGCAGTCTTAGTTTCCATATCCACGATCTTTTCTTC
>JALOCB010000016.1 GCA_023227985.1 Candidatus Omnitrophota bacterium
TTATTTATCTTCATTTTGCTGATTATTCCCCGATTATCTTGACCAACACCCGCTTCCTGCGCCGGCCGTCGAATTCCGCGTAGAAGATCTGTTCCCAGGGTCCAAAGTCAAGCTTCCCTTTAGTGACCGCCACTACTACCTCCCTGCCCATAACGCTCCTTTTCAAATGGGCGTCGCCGTTATCCTCGCCGCCGAGATTATGCCGGTATTTATCCTTTGCGTAAGGCGCGAGGCTCTCCAGCCAGCCGCTGATATCCTTATGCAGCCCAGGTTCATCGTCATTGATAAAAACGCTGGCGGTGATATGCATAGCGTTGACCAGGCAAAGCCCTTCCCTGATAGAGCTCTTAACCACCGCCTCTTCAACCTGAGGGGTAATATTGATAAATTCCTGCCTGTCTTTAGTATTGAACCAGAGGTATTCGGTGTGGGATATCATGATTTGTCCGGTGTATTTATTTGATCCTTTCCAGGATAAGTTTGTTATTTTTATTATCGAATCTAAAATTTAACCTGCTCAGAAAAGACATGCCCAGCACCCCGTCAAAAACAATACTCGCGTTATCGTCCATCAGGATCGCGGCCTCGACATTCTTCTCCTCCTGACTGTCGACTATGACGCTTTCCAGCCCGACATATCTGGCGCCGACCTCGCGGCCGTCGGCTACGCGCAGCTTGACTATCGGGGCTGCGGCATCTGGTTTTATATCCAGCTTATCGCCGGCAGCCTTGGATAAGACTATTATCGAAGCCCCGGTATCAACCAGCAGCGAAACAGCAACTTTTCTGTTCAACATAGCCGGGACCACAATATGCCCGGCCTGCCTGGCTGCTTCCAGGTCCTTAATGGGGAGTTGCGCCTTAAGCCTGGCCTCTTCCGCGCGCATTTTACGCTCTTCCGCCAGCGCCTGTTTCTTGCTTTCCCAACGCGCCTTAAGCTCGCGGCTTTCCGCGGCGGAAGAACGCTCAATGGAATCGATCTCAACTTTGTGGAATTTCACGGTACCGATATCAATATCCAGTTCCAGGGTCTTTTCAGTCTCTTCTTTTATTATACCTTTGATCTCCCTGCCGTTCTTAAGATAAATGGTGTCTGCCCGGCAGTAAGAGGCTATGCATAAAAACCACGCTAAAGCCATCAGAATAACCGTGAATTTTTTGGTCATGATCACTTGATCTTTCCCCAGAGCCAGAGTATAGCCTTGCCCAGGAGCCATATAAAAAAGCAAATAACCGCCAGAAAAACCGCCAGCCTTAAAAAAAGACCCATTACCGCCAATAGCGGATAAAGCAGAAAACTGATACTTGCCAATATGGCAAAAGCCGCCAAAGCGCTCAACCCAACCGCGAATGCCTTCATTTTTCGGCTCCTTTATGTTAATTTGACTATTACCATAAATCATACCACATCAAGAGGACTTTTCGAGGGATTTTATTCTCTCCTGCGCTCTCTGAATTAAGCCAAAATCAGCGCTTGCCGCGTTGCGGATAAAAAATCTATAATCATCCGCAGCCTCTTTTAACCTGCCGGTCTTTTCGTAAACGTCCGCTCTGGCAAAATAAGCCAAAGGCCCCTGCGGGTTTATTATGACCACCATGTTAAAATCGGCTAATGCCTGATCATAAAGCCTTTTTGCGGCATAGGCCACTCCGCGGTTATAATAAGCCTCGGTATCCTGAGGGCTTTTTTCGAGCACCCTGGAGAAATCCGCGATAGCCTCGTCATACCTGGACTTATGATAGCAAAGGACCATTCCGCGGCTAAAGACGGCATCGTTGTTCTCACCGTCCATCGATATCAATGCGCTGTAATCCGCGATAGCCTGGTCGTATTTGCCCGAAGAGATATATGCATCAGCCCGGTTAAAATAAGCGGCCTGATAAACCGGATCCATTTCTATCGCCCGGGAAAGATCCGCGATCGCCTGGTTTAAATTGTTCTTGTCGAAATAAGTTATACCGCGGTCGTTATAGAACCCAGCGTTGGCCGGGTTAAGTTCTATCGCCCGGTCATAATCAGCGATCGCCCGGTCATAATCCCCTTTGTAGGCGTAAACATTGCCCCTCATAGCATAGGCCTTGGGATAATCCGGTTCCAGGGATACAGCTTTATCGAATAAAACAAGCGCGTTATCCCATTGATCATTGTATCCGCTGTCTATCCCCCGGCAAAGCAAAACCGCGGTATCCGTTTGGATCTTCCGGTCTATCGCATCCTTGGCCACCTCTGACAACAGCCTCGCCGGGCCGTAATCCCTGCTGGCTCTCGGCACATATCCCAATTCTATCTTGGCCTGCTCAAAACTGCCCTGCAGGATATACTCCCGCCCCTTCCTTAGATAGTCTTCAGGCGCGTCCTTTCCCAAACAAAGGCGCAAATTAACCAATGTCAACACGAGGATCATCAGCCAGGTCTTCATATAAAGACTGCCTTTCTTCCGCTCAAACCTTGTTTTGATAAATACCCTGATAGCCGTTTTTTGTCTCTTTTATCTTCCAGAATGCCAGTTGCGCTATCCTGGCGTTTTGTTTAAGCTTCAAACCCCCGGAGTTATCAACGATCAGCAGAAACTCGCTTCTTCCTTTATACCCGGCATCCCATACAGCGGTCTGGGTAAAACATCCCATGCGCAAAAGCGAACTGCGGGGATAGGCGACCGCGATAAGATCATTGGGAATAGAAACAACTTCGTTAGTAGAAACTTTATACACCCCGCGGTTAAGAAACCACCATCCAAATTTATCATCCGGCTTATCCTTTATCGCGGCGATCTCTGGAGTCTGCGGCAGGATCCTTTCTTTATTGGAAAAATCCAGGCTGCCCTGGCCTTCAAACCTGAATATTTGACTGACGGTCAGATCAAAACCGTTCGGCGTCAATTGGGTTTCCAGATCCATATATCCTGAAACCAGCTCGTTTTCCCGGATCAACGCGCTTAATTCTTCTCTATTCAACATAAACGATCCTTTCCTTTATATTCATCCAGGATATGACGCATCGCTTCCGGGATAACAATAGGCTTAAAGCCGCTGTTGATATGCACAAGCGTGGTCTTCGCGCAAGCCACTGCCCGGCCATTCTGATTGATCATCTGATGTTCAAAGGTAATGCGCGCGGCGGAAATTTCCGTTATACGCGCGTTTATATCCAGGGTATCGCCGTAAAACACCGGGGATGAAAAATCCAGTTCCTGGCGGATAACCGCAAAAAACCGCCCTTGCGCTATCAATTGCTTCATATCTATGCCAGCCCGGGCTAAAAGATCCGTGCGCGACTCTTCCAGGAACTGCAGGTAGCTGGCGTGATAAACCACTCCGCCGGCGTCAGTATGATGGTAATATATTTTTACTTTCATTTATTGCCTCACCCGGTTAACCTGGACAACATCGCTTTCTTTTGGTAAAAAGACAACCGGGCCTTTCTGACCATTCTCGAAAAAAATTCTATGGAATTATCATATGTTTCACGGTCCACCGGGAAAGGGGTGGCGTCTTTGCCCCCGTGCGCGAAAGAATACCGCGCCGGATCCTCATAAGAAGGCCTTGCTCCATAGACCACCTCCGACACCAGGCTTAACGCCCTCATTGTTTTGGGGCCGACCCCTTGCTGGGCCAAAAGCTGTTCATAACTTTCCGGCTTTACATCGCAAACTTTAGCCAGTATTTTTTCCAGGTATTTACTCTTGGAGAAATCCTCGGTCAATACCGGATGCCGGGTAAACTCTTTGTTCTCCAAGCGAAGCAAGGTAGTCCGGACTCCCGCGCTTTGCACAGAGACCATTTTGGACAGATCAGAAGAATGCCTGCGGATCACTTCGATCTCCTTGATCAGTTTACTATACCCTCCCTGGACAAGGCCGGTGCTGGTTTTACGCGTATCCGCGCTTTTGCGCGCAGTAAGATCCAGAGAAGGCGTTCTGACCTGGGAAATGATCCCGGAATGCGGCTCGCACACCAGATCGGTGATCTTCTCCGAATACCAGTGATACCTGCGGGCGGTAAGATTAGACGTATTCATTCCCTGCTGGACCACTGCCCAGGCGCCGTTGCGGGAAAAAAAGAAACTGTGATGGTAGATCTGGAACCCGTCCTGGATCAAAGCGCTGTCCACCTTTGCCGCCATCCGGGAATTATACACCAGGCCGTCCACCCGCGGCTGGGACAGGCTCAATACCCCGCCCCAATCCTGTATCTCATCAGGCGTCTTGCGGGAAGTTTTGCCTTTCCCCCCGCAGATAAATACGCCCATTTCCCGTTCATGACCGCGGATAGCTTCTTTCAGGGCCGCGGTAAGTATGGTGGTCAGCCCCGAGGCGTTCCAGTCAAAAGCCAAAACAGTGCCCAGAGACTGGAACCAGACCGGGTCGGATATCCTGCGGATGAACTCGTCCGGCCCGTCTTCCTGTATGATCACCCAGGCCATTTCCCGGCCAAGCGAGACCATGCGCTCAAAAAGCCATCTTGGGCATTTGCCGCTGTCCAAGGTAAATGTGGCTACGCCTCTTTGGATCATTTATTTTTCAGCCTTTTTTCCAAAACAGGGATACTTTTCCTTGATAAAAGATATTTCTGTATCCGCTCCTGGCGGCTCAATTCAGGCTCATCCAATACGATCTTCCGGTTCAACTCCTCCGCCAGGCTATTGACTTTAAGTTTGAATTCCACATCATCCATCTGACGGACACTGTCTATCGCCCGGGATATCTCTTCCCTGACGATATCATCCGGATATAACTTTTTACACGTAGGCATATTATCCTGCAGCTCTTCGATCTTCGCCGCTATATAACCGTATTTTTCATCAGCGTATCTGGCTGCGGGGATCATCCTGGCCGAAGCAAATATGGGCACAAGATACATCGCGCCGTCTACCCCGCCTATAAAGGTATCCGTGACTATCGGGATTATACACGGGATATATTTGTCCAGGGCGACAAGTTGAAAATCCTTCAGTCTTTCCTCCACTGCCGCTATCCCCTCTTTTATCCGGCCGTTCAGCCTGAAGAAAAGCACATTGCTCCGCCGGATCTTCTGGATGCACGCGTCGACCAGCTCTTTATCAGGATATACCCTCTTAGCTTCAACCTGCCGCTTGATCTTCCTGCCTATGGCGCGCATCTGGCTGGAATACCGGCTGAATTCCGCGTATACCTGACTGCGCGTCCCCTCTATTTCCCGGGCTTGGCGGATAATAAACTCAAGCTGGTCACGCGTCAAGTCGAGATTATTTAAAAGATTGATCACTATTATTTCTTCTTCTAAAGACCTCGTTTGCGCATCCCGGATATCCGGGATGTGCTTTATCTTATCATTCCGGCTCTCCTGGGAATACGCCGGCAGGATAAAAATTAACGCATAAATAACCAACAAACTGAAAACTACGGCCTTGGATCTCACTACCCCTCCTATCTGTGATACTTAACCCCGATCATTTTACAATATCTTTTTATGCGGCATATACCGCAGCGCGGCGAAACCGGCAGGCATATATTCTGGCCGAAAGCCACTAAAATAGTGTTCAATTCTATCCAGTATTTCCTGGGGATTATTCTGGCCAGGCTAAATTCGGTATCTTCGGGATCTTTAGTTCTGACCCAACCAAGACGATTGGATATCTGGTGAACATGGCTATCCACGCAAATAGCCGGCATACCGAAACCCAGGCCCAGCACCAGATTGGCGGTCTTCCGGCCGACCCCCTTAAAACCCAAAAGAGTATCCAAATCATCCGGGACCTTGCCGTTAAACTCAGCGCAAAGCCTTTTGCTTAACTCGCGGATAGCTTTGGCCTTAGTCCGGAAAAATCCTACGGGATAGATCAATTTCTCTATCCTGGAACAACTCAGGCGAGCCATGGCCCCGGGATCATCCGCGGCTTTGAACAACCGTCGGCAGGCTTGGGCCGTAGTTTTGTCTTTAGTGCGCAGGCTTAAGATACAGGAAACCAGCACCAGAAAAGGGTCTTTTTTTTCAGCGACCAGCGTGACTATCGGGACAACGAGGCCTTTTACCTGCTCTCTGGCCAGCCGGATTATCCTGACAATCCTGTCCATGGGGATCTCGATCTTATTTTATACGCGCACTGATGGTCGTTTTTCCAGTGTTTATGCACTATGTCGCGGATAGGCACGCAATTAAACGGATGTCCGGCTCTTGACTTATGCTCTCCGAGCCTGGATTCATATGTCCCGCAGTAAAATTTACCATCCGCGCCTTTCAGAAGATGCTCGCAGGGATCTTCAAACGCCCCGCAGCACGCCCCGCAACGCAAACATAACGCCTCCCAGTCTTTTTCCCGGGTTATCATATACTTCTCGTAATCCCCTGCTGTAGATTGTCCGGTCATAAGCGCCCTTAAGATATCCCGGAAAAGGCTTTTTCGACCAATCGCTTATCCGGAGGATTACTGCACAGGCTGAATAAAGGCACTACGAAAAACGGGACGATCATCGCTATAGTCGCCGAGATCGGGGATTTATCCGGGCCAAGGATAAAAAACAGGCTGACCGCGATAATCAATCCGCTGGACATTCCCGCTTTCACGCCCAGACGCGTAGTCCTTTTCCAGTACAAGCCGTAAATAAACGGGGCCATAAAAGAACCGGCGACCGCTCCCCAGGACAAAGACATCAGGGTAACGATAACGGCAAAATCATACCTGGCGATAAAATAGGAGAATACCACGAATATGCCGCTTAAAAAACGGATCATCAAAAGCGAGTTCTCTTTGGAAATCCTGGGATTAACATGGCCTTTATACAGGTCGATGGAAACCGCTGAAGCCGACACCAGGACCAGGGATGAAAGCGTGGACATGGACGCGGATAACACCAAAAGCAATATAATCACCATCAGCCATCCCGGCATATGAGTCGTCAACAGATCAGGGATGATCATATCAAAAGCCGGTTTGCCGTTCACTATAGGCAGTTTGTCGTAGAAAATATGCGCCATAGCGCCGGTAAAATAAGCGGCAAAAGTAATGACCAGCGCGAATATGGTGGTAACGATAGCGGCTTTGTAAATACGCTTCTCATCCTTTATAGCGTAGAATTTCTGGACCATCTGAGGCATCCCCCAGGTACCGAAAGAAGTCATAAAAACCAGCGAGACCAGGAGCCAGATATTCGGCTGCTTTGCCAACGGCACATGTTGGGGATATCTGGCGATTATCTCTGAAATAACGTTAGGATATCCGCCGGCTTTATTGATCAGGATGCCCACCATCATCAGCGCGCCGAACAACATTATTATACCCTGGATAAAATCGGTCAGGGTAACCGCGAAATATCCTCCCAGGATCAGATAAACCCCGGTGATCAGGATCATAATGAATAACGCGGTATCATAGGGGATATTGAAATTCGCCTGAAAAAGATGCCCCAGGCCTTTAAATACCGAGGCTGAATACGGGATTAAAAAAACAAAAATGATCATAGCAGCGATCATCTTGATATATCTGCCCTGAAAGCGTTCGTGCAGGAATTCCGGCATAGTCATCACGTCCAGGTTCTGGGTCATCCTGCGGGTCCTTTTGCCCAGGACCATCCAGGCAAGCAAAGATCCGATAAAGGCATTGCCCAGGGCAATCCACAGCCCCCCGAGCCCGAACCCCCAACCGATCTTACCGGCGAACCCGATAAAGATGACTGCCGAGAAATACGAGGTCCCATAGGCAAAAGCCGAGAACCAGGGCCCGATAGTCCTTCCTCCCAGAAAGAAATCGCCGATAGTGGAAGTCTTGCGCATCCCCCATACGCCGATAATCACCATTGCTGCCAGAAAGATTACCAGAGGCAAAACCGCGCACATAAATCCTCCTTATAAGTTATTGGTGCTTACCCCCCTTACTTATCCAGCTTTTGTGCCTTTTTTAATATCGTCCCGATGGAAAGGACATCGAATACGATAAAAAAATTCCCCGCCATATCTTTTGTTTTATCCTTAAAATGAGCCTCCACCAGAATGGTCTCTTCAGGTTTATCTTTATGCAATCCTGAAAATATCAGGTTTATCACGGATTTAGCCGCCCCGCTGGACAAAGTCACGGTAGAAGGAAATGCCGATATGCCGGTGATCGCGCTTAGCGCCGAAAGATACGCGTTGACCACGATATTACCGATCTCTTTTAGAGCGGATATCCCGACTTCGGTCAGAGCGCTCGGACTGTCCTGGCGCAGGCCCAGTAAAATATCCAGCAAAGAGAATGCGTCCTGGGATGATAATATCATCACCGCATTCCCCCTCACCCCTCCCCATATCTGCACATGCACTCCGACAACCGGCTCTTCAGGATCAACCTTTAACTTCCCCGGCAGCGCGGAAATGCCGACCACCTTCATATCAGGCAGTTCCAGTTCAATCCTCCTGCCCAGGATCTCAGCCAAAGCAGTGGTAGCGTTCCCCGCGCACATATTGCCGATCTCCTTCAAAACATCCTGCTCTATCGCGTCAAACTCAATCTTGCCCATTAATCCCGCCTTTCTTCTTTTAGGATCCTCACCGCCTGTTTAAAACCATCTGCCCGGGTCTTGATCTTGCCGATAGCCTGCAACTCTTCCAGCCGGGATAACAGCCTGCCGATCAACGCCGACGGCTCCAACTTAAAATGTTCGATCAGATCATTGCCGTTAATGAGGCGCTTTTGCTTTGGTACGTCCTGTTTACGGAAATATTCCCTGATCAACCCGGGAATAACCCTTTTATAACGTTTTCGGATCTTATCCAACAAAAGATAGCCCTGAGTAGCCCGCTCATCCGCCTGGGACAACAAAAGCACGCTTACCGCCTCATCCCCGGCGTCGCGAAAGAACCGAAACTTCGCCCTCGGGGTCAATACAGGGTTAGTGACCATATACCCGGGCCGTAAATGCAAAAAAACTATTTTCCAAAGCATCCGGACCTCTTCCCTTGAAAGTTTCAGGGACTCCGCGATCCTGTGGGCCATTGACGCGCCAAGGCGCTCATGGCCGTGAAAAGATATCTTGCCTTTCTCGCGCCTGAACGTTTTTGGTTTGCCGATATCATGCAAGAGCCCGGCCAATATAAGCAGATCGCGCCTTTTGCGGCCGGAGGAAATATCCCGCTCCAGATAATCCGCCATATCTTTACTGCGGGATATCCTTTTAAGCAACAGCTCCAGGTGCCTTACCGTATCCAGGGTATGCCTCCAGACGTCAAAGTGGTCCTTGCCGCCCTTCTTTAACCTGCGCATCGCCTTTATACCGGGGATCAGAATATCCAGCAGCCCAGCGGTGTCAAGCATAGCGATGCCTTGAAAACTCCTGCTGCTGGCCAGGATCTTAAAGATCTCATCGCGGACCCTTTCGGCGGCAATTCCGGTAAGTTTATTCTTTACTCCGGACATTGACTTCAGCGTATCTTTGTCTATGCGCAGGCCAAAAGCCGCGGACAGACTAAAAGCCCGCAGGATCCGCAGGGGGTCCTCCTCAAAACTTTTCTTATTCACCTGCCGGATAGATCCGGCTTTCAGGTCTTTCCTGCCTGACCAGGGATCAATAAGAATATCTTCAAACGCCTTGCCGGAAAACGCGTCTTCCATCTCGACAGCCATGCTATTAATGGTAAAATCCCGATGCAACAGGTCAGCTTTAAGATCCGCCCCCTTAAAGTCAGAAAAATCCAGGGTGCAGATATTGCCTTTCATTTTTTTCACCACGCGGCCTGAGCCATGCTCATCATCCAGGAGCACAAAACCCGCTTTCAGCCTGCGGCTAAGCTCCCGGGCGAACTTTATTGCGCCCTTCTGAATGCAAAAATCAATATCAGGATTTAAACGTTCCCGACCCAGGAAAATATCGCGCAAAACACCGCCGACGATATAAAGCCTGGCTTTCTTCTCCCTTGCCAGGCTTAACACCTCTTTCAACAGCTCTTTATTCTTATTGAACCAAACGGAATAATTCTTCATGCGCGCCTATATTTTTATGATCCTGGCGGTTAAACCGGCCAGATCGACAATAGCGGCCGTGGATTTACCGGAAATCCAGCCGGAGCATTCTCCTGGATTAACCACCAGTTTATCCTTTAACTTGGCTAACTCAGGCTTGTGAGTGTGGCCGAAAACCACCAGGTCTGCTTTTTCTTTTTTTATCTCCAGGGACTGAGGATCATGCAGCAGCGTGATCTTGCGGCCAAAGAGCTTTAACCTGTACGGCGGCTCTTTTATCCGGTTCATAGATTTAGCGGCTAACCCTTTTTTCTCCCCGTCATTATTGCCGAATACCCCCAGCCAATCGCAGGATAAAGCGTTCATCTTGTCGATAGTAAAGGGCGCGACATAATCGCCGGCATGCAGGACAAAATCCACTTTATTTTTATTGAAAAGGCTGACCGCGCGTTCCAATTTCGGGAGGTTATCGTGGGTATCCGAAATAATGCCTATTTTCATTTCCCCTCTTTGAACATCTCCATCTGTTTCAACACTGATTCATCCGCGAATATCGGGGCGCGCGCGCGTACAGCCAAGGCAATGCTATCGGACGGCCGCGCATCGACGCATTTTTCATCTCCGGCTGAAGTCTTCAAGACTATCTTGGCGTAAAAAACATTGTTCTGGAGCCTGTCGATAAGGATACGCTGTATCCGGCCCCCCATCTCGGTTATCACCGAGTAAAGCAGGTCGTGGGTTATCGGCCGGGGCGGCTTATCCCCTTTTATCTTCGACCTTATGGCCGCTATTTCATTAAGCCCGATCACGATAGGCAGTATCCGTTCGCCTTGCTTTTCCCTCAACACAATTAGCTGCCCGTGCTTCTTTTCGTCGATAACGATCTTATTCAACTCCATCTCTACCATTAGCAAACCCTTATTTCTTTTTCCTGGACTTCTGCTTTTCCTTGTTCAGCATAACCTTCAGTTCGGTCATGAACTGTTCCACATCCCTGAACTGCCGGTAAACCGAGGCGAACCTCACGTAGGCCACGTCGTCAAGGGACTTCAGCTTCTCCATCACCAGCTCTCCGATCCTGGTCGATGGCACTTCCCTGCCGGTTTTTTTCTGCAGGGCCCTTTCCACCTGGATAACGATCTCTTCCATCTTATCGATGCTCACCGGCCTCTTCTCGCAGGCCTTAATGATCCCGGCTAGTATGCGCTTGCGGTCGAACGGCTGGCGGCGGCCGTCTTTCTTGATCACCATAAGCGACGGCTCCTCGATATATTCATAGGTGGTAAAACGCTTGCCGCATTTCAAACACTCGCGCCTGCGTCTTATCGCCCGCTCATCCTGGATCGATCGGGAATCCACCACCTTATCCTCTTTATGGCCGCAAAACGAACATCGCATATTTTCACCCGTTATTTTTTTAGGATCCTGAATTTTATCTTCGCGCTTTTTAAGAAATCCATAGCCAGTTCGTCCGGATACCCCGCGGAAACCACCACCTCTTTTATGCCGGCGTTGATCAACATCTTGGCGCAGATAACGCAAGGCTGGTTGGTGACATAAAAAGTGCTGCCTTTGACGCTTATCCCGTATAAAGAAGCCTGGATTATGGCGTTCTGCTCGGCGTGCAGGCCGCGGCAAAGCTCATGGCGCTGGCCCGAGGGGATCTTCATCTTTTTTCGCAGGCATCCTGTATCCAGGCAATGCGCCACTCCGCTGGGCGCGCCGTTATACCCGGTAGCCAGCATCCGTTTATCCTTAACGATCACCGCGCCCACATTCCTGCGCAGGCAGGTGGAACGCTGGGAAACCAGATGGGCGATCTGCATAAAATACTCATCCCAGCTTATCCGGGAATGTTTCTTTGCTTTAGTGTTTTTCTTTGTCATTAGCGCGCCTTTTTTAATATCAGCTGATATTACCCTTAAGCTCGGGATACATCGGGAACTTACGGGTCATCTTGATCACTTCTTTTTTGATCTCTTTTAGCTTATCCGGTTGATCCCTGGATACAATAGCCTGGTCGATAAGTCCGGCCAGCTCGTCTATCTGCGGTTCTTTTATCCCGCGGGTGGTGATCGCCGGGGTGCCGATACGGATACCGCTGGTCTGCCCCGGAGGCAAAGGATCGTAAGGTATAAGGTTCTTATTCAGAGTGATGTTTACCGACTCCAAAAGGATCTGAGCGCCTTTTCCGGTGATCTTCTTGTTGGTGAGATCGACCAGGAACATGTGATTATCAGTTCCTCCGGAAACGATCCTGTACCCCTTTTCCTGCAGTTTAGCAGCGAACCTGCGGCTGTTGATCACAATCTGCTTCTGGTATTGTTTAAAGGCATCCCCCTGGGCCTCTTTGAAGGCCACTGCCTTAGCCGCGATCACGTGCATCAAAGGCCCGCCCTGCATACCGGGAAAAACAAAAGAATCAATGGCCTTGCCGAACTTTTCTTTGGCCAGGATGAACCCCCCCCTAGGCCCGCGCAATGTCTTATGCGTGGTCGAAGTAACGAAATCCGCGTATGGCACAGGCGACGGATGGACCCCTGCGGCAACCAGGCCCGCGATATGAGCCATATCCACAAACATAAGGGCGCCGGATTCATCGCAGATCTGGCGCAGTTTTTTAAAGTCTATCTCCCGGGAATAAGCCGACGCGCCTGCCAGGATGAATTTCGGCTTGTGTTTCATCGCCAGCACCCTGATATTGTCGTAATCAATGGTCTCGGTTTTCTTATCCAAACCATACGGAATGGGATTATAGAATGTCCCCGAAAAGTTATGCCTGAGCCCGTGGGAGAGATGTCCTCCGCAGGCCAGGTCCATAGCCAGGAAAGTCTCCCCCAGTTTCATACAGGCAAAGAAAACAGCCATATTCGCCTGCGTGCCGGAATGCGGCTGGACATTGGCGTATTCCGCCTTGAACAATTCCTTAACCCTGCTAACCGCCAACTCTTCGGTCTTATCCACGAATTCACATCCGCCGTACCATCTGCGGTGGGGGTATCCCTCGGCGTATTTATTGGTCAATACCGAACCCTGGGCCTCCAATACCGCCAAAGACGTAATGTTCTCTGAAGCGATCAACTCCAGGTTATCCTGCTGCCTGGCGATCTCTTCCTGGATCGCTTTATATATTTCCGGGTCAACGCTCTTTAAATGTTTCATATCCTTCCACCTCTTACTTTCCTTTCTATAGCCTTTATTTTATTCAACCGCCTTATATGCCTGCCGCCTTCGAATTTCGTATTCAACCAGGCGGATAATATTCTTTTGGCCAGCCCTTTGTCGACAAAACTCGCCCCGAGTACTAGGACATTGGCGTCATTATGCATGCGCGAAAGCTTGGCTGTTTTAAGATTAAAACATAAAGCCGCCCGGACGTTCGGAAGCTTATTAGCCACGATAGAATTGCCGATCCCGGATTTGCAGATAAGCACGCCTTTTTTATACCGGCCGAGGGAAACCTCTCTGGCCGCGGCGTACGCGGTATCCGGATAATCGCAGCTATCCGTAGAATACGTCCCCGCGTCCTTTACCGTGAAGCCCTTCTTCCCCAGATATCCCTTGAGCTCTTCTTTTAGATAGAACCCGCCGTGATCCGAACCAACGACTATTTTTTCCATTTTATATTCCCTTAGATTATGCGGCTGACCTTATCCACCGCCTCTTTTATTACCCCCATGGTATACTCGTAAAAATCCCTCGGCCTGCCGATAGGGTCTAAAATATCCAGATCATTGTCCTTTACCTGGGCGAACTCTTTCAAAAGAAAAAGCCTGCTTCTTACTTCCGGGGCCTGCTGGAGGATACGCGTTTCATGTAATTTCTCCATAACCAAAATGATATCCGATCTGTCGAGCATCTCCACGCTCACCCTCTGAGAACGATGGCCGGAAACATCTATGCCTTCGCTTTTCAAAACCTCTCTGGTTTCCAGGCTGGCGCCCAAACCATCAGCCATCATCAGGCCGGCGGATAATACCTCTATATCCTGCCTGCCGGAATCTTTAAGTTTCTTGATCAAAAGAGCCTGGGCCATTACCGAACGGCAGGAATTCCCGGTGCACACAAAAAGAACGGTCTTTCGCTTTACTGTTTCGAATATCTGATCTTTCTTTATATATCCTTCCCGCAATACAGCTATCGGGTCAACTGTCAAGTCCACTACTGTTGATTCCACGCCCAGTTGAGCCGGGCCGCAATCCAAAACCAGATCCACTTTGCCGTTCAGATCTTTTATCGCCTGCTCAAAATTCACTGGCGCCGGGCTGCCGGAGATATTCGCCGAAGGACAAACCAGCGGAACTTCCGCCAGATTTATTATCCTTAAAGCGATTTTATTATCCGGCATGCGTATACCTATGGTCCCTGCGTTCTTTGCCCGGAAGATCATGGTCAAAGGACCGGGCCAGAACCTGTCCATCAATTTATAGGCGGCCAAAGGCACTGCCATAACAAAATCTTTTAACCGCTCCCGCCTGTCAATGTGCAATGAAAAAAATTTGTTCTGCGGCCGTTTTTTTACTTCCCAAAGCCTCTTAATGGTCTTTTCATTATTGCTGTTCGCGGCTATGCCGTACACAGTCTCAGTGGGGATAACAACTAAGCCGCCTTCCCTAAGGATATCCGCCGCCTCAACCAGCGCTTTTTCATCAGGCTTGGCCGGATCGACTTTTATAATCTTGGTAACCATATCTAGAACTGTTTATACCTTAAGTCTTATCTTAAGGACCTTGGCCCGCATATCTTTTTTATAACCGGACATCTTCTGCCGGATCTTCTTATCGCTTGTTCCCAGGATCTGCAAGGCAAAAAGCGCGGCGTTCTTCGCGCCGGCTGAGCCGATAGCCATAGAAGCAACCGGAATTCCTGCCGGCATCTGCACTGTGGATAAAAGCGAATCTAATCCTTTTAGCGACCTTGTCTCAATCGGTATCCCGATCACCGGCAAGGTTGTATGGCTGGCGATCACCCCGGCCAAGGCGGCTGCCCCGCCCGCTGCGGCGATGAAAACCTTTGTCCCTTTTTCCGAAGCCTCTTCCACATACCGTTCAACATCCTGGGGAGTGCGGTGCGCGGATAAGACCCGGATATCAAAACCCACTCCAAAGTCCTTTAAAACATCTACCGCTCCCTGTAAAGTTTCCATATCCGACTGGCTGCCCATTATTATGCTGATCGCTTTGCTCATTTATCCTCCTGCTATAATGCTTTAGCGCCTATATCCTTGCGGAAATGCATGCCCTCGAAATTTATTTTCTCCACAGCCTGATAGGTATGGAGGATCGCCTCTTTTATGGAATTACCCAAACCGGTCACTCCCAGAACCCTTCCGCCGTTGGTCAATATCTTATCCCCGGACTTCTTAGTCCCGGCGTGAAACACCACAGAGTCTTTCATCAAAGCGGCCTTATCCAAACCAAATATCTCTTTTCCTTTTTCATAATCTCCCGGGTATCCTCCGGCAGCGCAAACCACGCAAACGCACGCCCGATCATCCCAACTCAATCCTCCGGAACGGATTATTTTATCCAATTTACCGTTGGCTGTTGCCAACATCGCTTCCACCAGGTCGGATTTAAGGCGCGGCAGTATGGCCTCAGTCTCCGGATCACCAAAACGCACGTTAAACTCTAAAGTCTTAGGCCCGTCTTTAGTGAGCATTACTCCGGCGTAAAGGATCCCTTTATATTCTATGCCTTCTTTAGCCAGGCCGTCAATGGTCCGGTTGATTATCTTTTCCTGTATCTCCTGGAACAACTCCGGCGTAACTACCGGAGCAGGCGAATACGCGCCCATGCCGCCGGTATTCGGCCCGGCATCGTTATCAAAGATACGTTTATGGTCCTGGCTGGAGACTAAAGGAATTACCTGTCGCGAATCAGTCAAGACCAGGATCGACGCCTCCTGGCCGCTCAGGCATTCCTCAATGATCACTTTATTACCGGACGAGCCAAAAGCCTTTTGCTCCATCATCATGGCCACCGCTGCCTTGGCCTCATCAACTGTCTTAGCCACAACCACGCCCTTGCCTGCTGCCAGGCCGTCAGCCTTGACCACGCAGGGAGCGCCGGTCTTTTCAATATATTCTTTAGCCAGGCCGGCATTATCAAAGATCTTAAAGTCCGCGGTAGGGACTTTATACTTGGCCATTATTTCTTTGGAGAAGACCTTGCTCGCTTCCAGCTGGGCCGCTTTTTTGTTCGGTCCGAATATCGCTAACTTGTATTTAGCGAATTCATCGACTATCCCTAAAGAAAGCGGGACTTCCGGGCCGACAACAGTCAGGTCGATCTTTTCTTTGCGGGCAAAGTCCAGCAATCCGGCAACATCATCAGCCTTAATATCTATGCACTCGGCCAAACCGGCAATGCCGCCGTTTCCCGGAGCGCAAAATATCTTATCGCATAATTTCGACTGCGCTATCTTCCACACCAGCGCATGCTCCCTTCCCCCCGCCCCTATCACCAATATTCTCATTTTATTAATCTAATTAATACTTTGCGTCCCTTGTTTAATATGATACGCAATGCCTTTTTTCTCGCAAAACTTAATTACAGAAGACGCCAAACAATTATAAAATTCTTTCGTATATTTAAACTCGGAAGACTTTACATTGTAATTCAAACGACCAAAAATAATCTTATCCACAAAAGATATAGCTTTTAATATATCTTTCAATTCTTGCTTAACTAAATTAGGAGTTGGATATGGCTCCATACTAACCCAGGTCTTAAATCCTTTTTTGTGCAAATGTTTCAGCGAAGCAATTCTGTCTTTAAAACTTGCGGAATTGGGTTCGAATTCATTCCTAAAATCCTCATTCAAAGAAACCAAAGTTATCCCATATTCATTATTTTTACTAATTCCATTACTGTCCGCCAGTTCCGAAGGATAAATCCCTTTGGTTAAAACGGTACAACGAATATTGCTTTTATTAAGCTTATCTATGATTTTCAGACTCATTTCGCCTACAGATTTCTGCTTGTACATAAATGGGTCTGTTGAAAAACACAAATGAACATATTTTATCTTCTTTTTGTATTTAGGTATTTCTTTGTCGAGCAATTCTAGAGCATTTGAAACAATTTTAGGTTGGCACCATTCCTCATATGTTTTTACAATACCACATCTTTTTTTCATCATATACGCATAACACGGATATTTGCAACCATGGGAACATCCTTCAACATGGTTTAAACAAAAATCTGCATATTCCACTTCACTTTTATAAAGTAGCGATTTACGTTTAATGGTTTGCATAATTAGAAAAATGTTTTCTGTCCGCTCGGATCGTTCTTTATAATACTATTCCATATTTTCTGGGCGAGCGCATTCTTTGAGGCAAGAATTAAAACATACAGATCAACTTCTTTAGTATTCTTAACAGGCACAGTGGGTAACCCAGCATAAATGTTGTTCTTAGGCGGAAATAATTTCAAACCATTCTCCGGGTATCCAATCGACTTAAGTTGATCTTTAAAAATATTTAATAGCACATTAAACACATTGTTTTCTTGACCTTTAATTTTTTTGCGCCATTCTGTTGTCCCTAAGAATTCGTCCAAGATCGTATCAGTTCCTTTTACCCAAGTAGACAAATTGCGTTTAATCGCCCCTATAGGAAAATGTATCAACATATCCATCCTATCTAATTTGGCCAATTCTTTAAGTGTCGTGAACTTTAAGCCGTCAGGGCCAAAAGGATCGATAAACGCGAAATGATACCGCCAATGCTTTTTTAATAACTCGGAAACAAGCTGTTTAGTTAAAACATTGGCATCACCGTGCCGAACATGGAAAAAAGTTTTATTCCCAATTCTTTTCTTAAGTGCATCAACGTTATCAGCGTTGATATCAAAATAAAATAATTCATTAAAAGGAGCTTCGTCTCTTTTTAATGCACGAATCCCCCCACTATCAATTTCTTTATTTTCTTTTTTAATAACACATTTTCCAGGGCCAGAGAACAAATCTATGAATATTGCGTTCCCCTTATCCGCGAACTTCTTTCTAGCTTTACAGGAAGCATTTAGATAACTTACCAGAAAAAAATATTTGTCTTCAACCCATGGGCCGACACATTGAACTACTAATTCATCAGTCCCTAAGATAGGACAATTATCATTTTTGTCCTTACATCCATTTTTCTTACATTTTCGTTCAGTCATCTTTAGTTAACTAGCTGATACTCGTTTTAACGGGTGGCTTGGACTGATTTCGAGCGGGGCGTGGAAACCAGGAGCGGGCATGGTTCCGCCGAAGGCGGAGAGCGACGCCAGCCGACCCGAGCGCAGTTTTGCCACGCTGGGGCAAAACAAGCGTCCCCGAGAGAAACAGGACAAGACAGGACCCGTTAAAACCTACGAATATAAAAGAACAAATTGCTTTAAACTATTTCAACCTGCTTGTGCCCTTTAACGCAAGTTCCGATAACCCAGGACTTGAGCTTCAAGTCGCTTAATTCCTTTTGGATGTCTTTGGCGGAATTTGCCTCAGCCGCCACCACCATCCCAATCCCCATATTCAACGTATGATAAATTTCTTTATCCGGGATATTGCCCTTGGCCTGGATCAACTTGAATATCTGCGGCACAGCCCAGGAGCCTTTATTTATCTTCACATCCACATTCGCAGGAAGAATACGAGCGATCTTATCATAGAACGAACCGCCGGTAATATGCGACAGGCCGTTAATGGCTTTATTACGTCCGCGATTGAATTTATTCAGCAACTGCTGGACCTGTTTAACGTATATGCGGGTCGGCTTGAGCAATTCTTTTCCCATCCGCTTTTGCTCATTCACCGAGAACACCTTGCGCACCAGGGAATATCCGTTGGAATGAATGCCGTTGGATTCAATGCCGATGATCACATTACCCGGAGCGATCTTCGAACCGTCAATGACCGCGTCCCTTTCCACTATGCCCACGCAAAATCCCGCCAGATCATATTCGCCCTTGGCATACATCCCGGGCATCTGGGCAGTCTCCCCGCCGATCAGGCTGCATCCTGCCTGAAGGCAGCCCTGGTTCAAGCCTTTGACCACGTCCAAAAGCACATTCTCATCCAGATCGCTGTAAGCTATATAATCCAGGAAGAATAGAGTCTTTGCTCCCACGCAAAGGATATCATTAACGTTCATCCCCACAGCGTCGATACCGATGGTATCGTGCTTGCCGCATAAAGAAGCTATCTTTAGTTTTGTCCCCACGCCGTCAGAAGAAGAAACCAAAACCGGATCACGGTATTTGTCTTTAGACAAAGAAAAGAAACTCCCGAAGCCGCCTATGCCTTTCAATACTTCCGGGCCCTGTGAACTCTTGACCAGCCCCTGAAGCTTGGCCTTGAATGAATTAGCCGCGTTGATATCCACGCCCGCCTGCTTATAAGTGATCTTCTTCATAATTATTTCCCTGTCCAGCAATAAAGGCACAATTCATCGGCTGACCTGCCTATTGCCTTAAGCATGTCGGCCATCTTCTGATATTTCAATGAAGTCACATCCAGGTCTTTCCTGATCCACTCCACCATTTTCTTATGCTGCGCGGAATCTTCATCAATATAAGCGCTGACGTCCTTAATGTCTTTTCCCTCCAACGCCCGGATAGCCTTGCGCGCTGCCAGTTCATTAATGCTGCGCGTGGAATAATTGAATTTGCAGGGGAACATCAGCGGCGGACAGGCGATCCTCAGGTGTATCTCTTTTACCCCGCATTCCTTAAGTTTGCGTATGGTGTAATTCTTGAACTGCGTGCCCCTGACTATGGAGTCGTCGCAAATGACCACGCTTTTGCCCTTGATTATATCCTTGATCGGGATCAGCTTCATCTTGGCGACCAGATCGCGGGTATCCTGCGAAGGAGGCGTGTAGCTGCGGCCGTAGCCGGGCGTGTATTTTATCAGTATCCGGCGAAAAGGGACTTTGGATTCCATGGAATAGCCGATAGCGTGGGCGGTCCCGGAATCCGGAACGCCGGCCACCACATCCACCTTTACGTCGTCGTTCTTGGCCAATAATTGCCCTGAACGCTCCCTGACCGTCTCGGTATTTATCCCTTCGTAAGTCGAGGCCGGGAAACCGGTATAGATCCAAAGGAAGGAACAGATCTTATTCACGCCCGACCCCTCGTCTTTTACCTTGACCCCGCTTTCGTCTATAAGCACGATCTCGCCCGGATTAAGGTCGCGGACTATTTCATATCCCAGGTTCTGGAACGCCGCGGTCTCGGAAGTCACTGCCCAATCACCGGATTTTGAGCCAAGGATCAAGGGCGTGCATCCATACCGGTCGCGGGCTGCGTAAATACCTTCTTTTGCCAGGATCAATAAAGAACAGGAACCGGAGATCTTGGAAAACATCTTCTTGATCCCGTCAGACAGGTCTTTGCCCTGGGTGATCATCTTCGACGCCAGTTCGGTCAGATTAACCCCTGCGCCGGTCATCTCGCTGAAAGAATGCCCGTCCTTATACAGCTCATTGGCCAGCTCATCGGAATTCTCAATGAAGCCGTTGGTGATTATCGCGAAGGGCCCGAACTTGGAATTAACATATATCGGCTGCTCTTCATTGGCGCTGATAACGCCTATGCCTTTGTTCCCTTCCATCTTGCGGTGATCTTCGAAGAACTTGGATTTGAACTGGCTGCCCTTTATGTCATGGATCTTGCGGTTTAGTTCCTTGCCCCAGACCGCCAGCCCGGCGAATTCCGTGCCCAGATGGGAATGGTAATCCGTACCGTAAAAAAGATCATTACGACAATCGCTCTTCGCCACCACTCCGAAAATTCCGCTCATTTAAAACTCCTTGAATTTAACCGCAACCCATAAAGATAAAATTATGTTTTTAAAGGTGCCTCTTGGCGTATTCCACTCCATTCTTGAATATCATCGCCCCGTCGCCCGCGCCTTTATGCCGGCCGGGTTTTCGCCGGGGATGCTGCAATATATCCAAATGCCGCTCCGGATGAGGCATCAACCCGATGACCCTGCCGGTATCGTCGCAGATACCGGCGATATTTTCCGTTGATCCGTTGGGATTATAAGGATAACCGTCTAATCCGCCTTTCTCGTCGCAGTATTGAAAAACGATCTGGCCGTTGTCCCTGAGCCTTTTCAGAACAGCGCCGTCTTTGGTCACGAATTTTCCTTCTCCGTGCGCAATAGGCAGATATATCACCTCAGGAAGGCCCTTCGTCCAAACGCATCTTTGCGGATGGCGCTGCGGCTTGAGATAGACCCAGCAAGCCTTGAAGCTCCCCGAGTCGTTTATGATCAGGCTGGTATCCTGTTCAAGCTTGTCGTTGCCCGGCAAAAAACCGCTCTTAACCAAAATCTGAAAACCATTGCATATGCCGATCACCAGCTTACCCTGCCCGATGAATTTACTTAAAGATTCGCCTAGTTTATATTTCAGCTCATTGGCCAGGATCTTTCCGGCGGCAATATCGTCTCCGTAAGTGAACCCTCCGGGCAAAGCCAGGATCTGATAGTCATCAAGCCTCTTATCCCCCTGGATCAGTTTGTTCACGTGCACCAGTTCGACCGATGCCCCTGCCCGGCTAAAAGCGAATTCCGTTTCTTTATCGCAGTTAGTCCCGGCTGTCCTTAAAACGCACACCTTAGGAGTCGTCATTTATTCTTTGCCTTAATTAACACAATGTTTTATTTTTAGCATAGAAGCGCCTTATTATCTTTACCACATCCTCAGGTTTATCCGCCACCGCAAAGATATCCAGGTTGCTCTTGCTTATGCATCCTTCTTTCATCACAGTAGCCTTAAGCCAGCCAAACATACCATTCCAGTAATCGCTGCCGAAGACCACAACCGGGAAACGCGGTATGCGTATAGTCTGGATCAGATTGATCGCCTCGAAGAATTCATCAAGCGTTCCATAGCCTCCGGGCATAATCACAAAGGCCTTGGCGTATTTGACGAACATCACCTTGCGCACAAAAAAATAGTGGAAGCTCAAAAGCGTATCTACGTAGGGATTTGATCTCTGCTCGGTGGGGATCTCGATATTCAGGCCGATGGAATGCCCTTTAGCCCTTCTCGCACCTTTATTTGCCGCTTCCATAAGCCCTGGCCCGCTGCCGGTAATGATCGCGTATTTCTCCTTGGCTAAAAGATATGCGATCTCTTCGGTCAGCTTGTAATATTTACTGCCCGGTTCAAGCCTGGCTGAGCCGAATATGGAAACCGCCTTGCCCACGCCGGAAAGGACCTCAAATCCATCCGTGAACTCCGAAATGATCCTGAACATCCTCCAAGGGTCTTCAGTGGTGAAATCATGCCGTATCTCCGGTAATTTTTTCATCCTCATCTCCTTACCACTTTAACGGTTTCTGCCAGGCATCTTTTAGATCGGATATATTCGCCTGCAGGCAAATCTTATTATCCAGGCCGAACACCTTGAAATATTCATCCCGGGACACGAAACCAATAAGCCCGAACGCCAGACCTTTCATCCTCTTCTCAAACGCTTTCTGGTCCGCCTTCTTTACCTCTACCACGAATCTGGAATTGGACTCCGAAAAAAGCATAAAATCATTGCGCCCGGCTCCGGAGCCGGAATAAGGAACCTCGGACAGGGATATCTCCATCCCCAATCCTCCGGCAAAGGCCATTTCAGCGGCTGCCACAGCCAGTCCGCCGTCCGAACAATCATGCATTGACTGAATAAGCCCGTTATCCGAACAACGGCTTAATCCCTCGAATATCAACTTGGCTTTCTTAATATTGACCCGGGGAACGCTGTTTCCGGTAAAACCCATAAATTCGTAATAATGCGAGCCGCCTAATTCCGGGAATGTGTCTCCCACCAGATAAATCAGGTTTCCGGGATCCTTGGCATACATAGAAACAGCTTTTGCCGCGTCTTCCATTACCGCTATTGCAGAGATCAAAAGCGTTCCCGGGATAGCCTGCGATTTGTTATTCACCGCGTATTCGTTATACAGGCTGTCCTTGCCGGAAATGAACGGCACCCCGAATCCCTTGGCTGTATCATAACAGCCGTAAGCGGACCTGACCAGAGAGCCCAGCCTGTCCGGCTTGTCGGGGTTGCCCCAGCAGAAATTATCCAATATAGCCACTTCTTTCAAAGATCCGCCGGAAGCAATGATCTGCCTCAAGGCTTCGTCAATTGAAGAAGCCGCCATCCAGTAAGGATCGATAAAACCATACCTGAAATTTATGCCGTTGGAAACGATCACTGCCTTGGAAGATCCCAGCACGGGCTTGACCACTGCAGCGTCAGACGGCCCGTCATTGGCAATGCCGGACAAAGGCTTGATCACCGAGCCGCCCTGCACCTCGTGGTCATATTGCCGGACAATCCATTCCTTGGAGCATATATCGTAACGCGAAAGCAGCTTTAAAAGCGTCGGGGTAAGATCTTTCGGACATGTCAATACCGGCTCTTTATCTTCGGATTGAACATATTCCGCTTTTTTCTCGGTCCGCGGCAGCCCGTCATGCATGAATTTCATATCCAGGTCGCAGACCAGGGTTTGCCTATAATAAAGCTTGAGCCTTTTAGTATCGGTGAATTCGCCGATCACTACAGCTTCCACGTTCTCCACTGCGCAGATCTCCTGGAGTTTAGCGATCTTCTCCTGAGGAACGGATAAAACCATCCTCTCCTGGGACTCCGAGATCCAGATCTCCGCGTAAGACAGCCCCTGATATTTCAAGGGAACCTTGTCCAAGTCAACGCGGCAACCTAATTCGCTGGCCATCTCGCCTACGGCGGAAGACAAACCGCCCGCTCCGCAGTCGGTTATGGAGTTATAAAGATTCAGGTCGCGGCACTGCAGTATGGCGTCGACCACTTTCTTTTCCTGGATGGGATTGCCGATCTGCACCGCCCCGCTGGAGACCGTCTCTGATTCATGCGTCAATTCTCCGGAAGAGAATGTCGCCCCGTGTATACCATCCCTGCCGGTCCTTCCGCCGACCACCACAATCAATTCACCGGACTTGCCATTCTTAAAACATTTATCTTTAGGCATGATCCCGACTGTCCCGCAATAAACCAAAGGATTTCCGACAAATCTGTCGTGGAACAATACCGCGCCGTTCACCGTGGGAATGCCCATCTTGTTGCCATAATCACGCACCCCGGATACCACGCCTTTCATTATGCGTTTAGGATGCAGCGTGCCCGGGGGAAGCTTATCAAAAGGATAATCCGGAGGAGCAAAACAAAAAACATCGGTGTTCAATATCGGCTTCGCGCCCAGGCCGGTTCCCAGAGGATCCCGAATAACGCCGCCTACGCCGGTATTCGCCCCGCCGAAAGGCTCCAGTGCGGATGGATGATTATGGGTCTCCACCTTAAAACAGACATTGTTCTTTTCGTCGAACTTGATCACCCCGGAATTGTCCTGGAATACCGATACGCACCAGGATTTATCCAGCTCCTTGGTGGCCCTCATCACCGTGGATTTTAAAAGATTATTTATCTTCTTTACCTTAAGCTTAGGGCTGAGGGCCTTTCCCTTTTCCCGGTAATCGATCTTCCCCCGGAAGGTCTTGTGCCCGCAATGCTCTGACCAGGTCTGGGCCAAAGTTTCCAATTCGCAATCAGTGGGTTCGCGTTTAAGCTTTCGGAAATAATCCCGGATCAGTTTCATCTCGGTTAAATTCAGGAAAAGCTGGCCTTTGGCGCTGATATCCAGCAATTGCCGGCTTGAGGCTTTGATCAACGGGACATTGACCAGTTTGAATTGGTAAATATGTGTCTGGCTATGATCATCCCCGGACTTATCCTGAGGCTTGACTATATGCTGGATGAGTTTATTGTATAAAAGCTTTTCGGAAATGGTCTTAAGCTGCGCCGGGGAGATATCCCCGGTAAACAGGTATTTCTTCGCGGTGCGGACTGCGTCAACACCGTCGATACCCAGGTCTTTGATACCTTTTAAAGTAGAATCCTCTACCGGATCCATTACCCCGGGGTTATGCGCCACCTCCACCACAAGGCAGCTGGGATCCGCGGCAGGATTGATCACATATTCCTGGCTGATCCGGTCGCAGAGCAACTGGTTACAGATAGTATGGACGTCATCCTGCGATATCTTTCCTTCCAGCCAGTAAATCTGGACAAAAGAAACTTCTTTTACGGTCTTTATGCCCAGGTCAAAGATGTCTTTCTTAACACCCTGGCCGATAGCGTCAAATATTCCGGGTTTGTCTTTTATTTCGATCTTCCAGGACATGAAAACTCCGTTAAGGCGGGAATGAATTTATGTCATACCGGACCAAAGGCCGGTGTTTCCCGTAAATTAATACTAGAGCGGACAGCATATCCGGCTCTAAAAACGCAAAATCAGGCCGCGGCAGTATAAACTTGAAGATACAAGCGTTTAAGTTTAAATACCCAGCCGCTTGAATATCTTGTTAACGTTGCGCAGGTAATAATCCAGGTTGAATATCTTATCCAGGTCTTTTAAGCTGAAATATTTAGCCACTTCTTTATCGCCGGCCAGATTAGCCTTGAAATCCGTGCCTTCTTTCCAGGTCTGCATCGCGCATCTTTGCACCAGGTCATATGCCTTGGGCCTGCTCAAGCCTTTATCCATAAGCGCTAAAAGCATGCGCTGGGAAAATATAAGGCCCTTGGTCTTCAACAGGTTGATCAGCATATTCTGGGGATATACCAGAAGCCCGTCGATGACCTTGATGAACTTGTTCAACATATAATCCAATGTAATGGTGGAATCCGGCAGAATAACCCGCTCGGCGGAAGAATGGCTGATATCCCGTTCATGCCAGAGCGCCACATTCTCCAGGGAAACAAGGCTGTTCGCCCTAAGGACCCGGCTCAGGCCGCAGATACGCTCGCAGATCACCGGGTTTCGTTTATGCGGCATAGCCGATGAGCCTTTTTGCCCCTTGCCGAACGGCTCTTCCGCTTCCAGGACCTCGGTGCGCTGCAGATGCCTGATTTCCAAAGCGAATTTTTCCAGGGATGAGGCGACAATAGCCAGAGCGGACACATACTGCGCGTAAATATCCCTCTGAATTACCTGTGTCGCGATATTTACCGGCCTTAACCCCAGCTTTTTGCAGACATACGCCTCTACCGACGGGTCGATATTGGAATAAGTACCGACCGCTCCGGAGAGCTTGCCCACGGATATGGCGCCTTTGGCGGCCTTCAGCCGCTCGATATTCCTTTTTGTTTCATCATACCACAAAGCCAGCTTCAAACCGAAAGTCACCGGTTCGGCGTGCACGCCGTGGGTCCTGCCGATACAGGCCGTATCTTTATATTCCTTGGCCTTGCCGGCTAAAGACTTAAGCAGCCTTTCCAAATCAGAGATCAGGATATCCGACGCCTCTTTTAACTGAACATCCAGGGTATTATCCAAAAGGTCCGACGAGGTAAGGCCTATATGCAGATATTGGGCGTCTGAGCCGATATATTCGGAGACATTGGTGACAAAAGCCACGATATCATGCTGAGTCTTTTCCTCGATCTTCAGGATCCTGGAGGTATTGAACTTAGCCTTGGCCCGCATCCTTTTTACCGCGGATGCCGGGATCAAGCCATTTCGTGAATGCGCCTCACAGACCAGAAGCTCGATCTCCAGCATAATCCGGAATTTATTCTCGTCCTGCCATATGGCGGACATTTCAGGCAAACTATATCGTTCTATCATATAAAAATATCCTCCTTGAGCACGGGCTCAACACCAACCTATTACCGCAAAAGCGGGATACTGCCGTATCTAATAATGGCAGGCGCCTCTAATGATTGGGTGTTATTTTAGAAGTCTTATTATAACAAAAATGGGGGTATTCTGCAAACAAAATAAGCTCTAAAAACAGCTCTGACGGGACAGAAAATATGGCAATAAAATATATTGACAAAATACCGCAAAAATGCTATATTTAGCCAATAAAATAATTATAAGGAGCAGTCAACAGAAGTGTGTTCAATAAGCAAACCGTAAAGCCTAGACCGTGTAATACCAAAGCTTTACGGCTTTTTTTTGGGAGGAGGTGAACAGAAACAAATGGCAAAAGGCAAAGTGAAGTGGTTCTCGAACCAAAAGGGTTATGGCTTCATCACCGGCGATAATGGCAAAGACGTGTTTGTCCACTATAGCGCCATAACTGGTGAGGGCTATAAAACGCTGGAAGAAGGCGTGGAAGTCGAGTATGAAGTTACTCAAGGACCCAAAGGCGAACAAGCTACCGACGTAAAAAAAACCGCATAACTTCAACAAATAAAAAAGCCGTTGTCTTGATCAAGAACAGCGGCTTTTTTTATTGAACAGCCCCCTATAACCGTTCAGGGACATTGATCCGGTTTATAAGTAAACAATATCATCCTTATAGAACAAAGAAAGGAACAAAAGCATATAATCCCTTAAATGCCGGGTAATAAGATAGTTGTTTCGTATATGTTCCCTGCCGTTCTCTCCCAGCTTTTTGGCATATTCCGGGCTGTTCAACAACTGCTTGATGGCGAACGCCGCGCCCTGGACAGAACGACACATCAGCCCGGAATATTTGTGTTTTATCTGCAATGGTATCCCGCCGACATTCGACGCGACCACCGGCTTGCCTTTCCATAACGCTTCAGCCACAGTCAGGCCGAACCCCTCCCGCAACGACTTCTGTATGATTACCGTCGAAGCCCGCTGTAAAGCGTTTATAACTATATCATCCTGGGGAAGCAGTAAAATATGTATATCTTTGTCTTTTTTGGCCTTCTCCATGACTTCATTCAAGACCTCTATCCCTTCAGGATCGTCGGAAGCCCCGCCTCCGGCTAATATCAACCGGCAATCGGTGTACTTTTTTACCTGCTGGTACGCGTCTATCACCCCCACCGGGTCCTTTAAACGGTCAAACCGCGATATCTGAGTGATAATAGGCTTATCCCGGAGTATTCCGTACTTCTCCAATACATCATTGATGACATCCTCCGGCAAGTCCTTGTTCTTATCGCTAAGCGGGTCTATGGAGGGAGAAATGAGGAACTGCCTTATAGGCAGTCTGCGCGAGAATGACGGAGCCGAGAATACGGCGGAATCGTACTGTTCTATAAAATCCATCAGAAAAGACCACACCCGCGCGTTAGGATCGGACACGTCCACATGGCAGCGCCATATCCACTTATTGTTCTTCTTTTTCTTGATCAAAGCGATCGGCTGCGGATCATGGATGAAAACTATATCTCCGCTGGCGTCAAATTCTTCAATATTCTGCCTGCTTGTTTCCATAAAAGTCTCAAAATCGCCCCGGGTTATTTCTTCCGCCCTGCCGTGGAGCGCGTTATGAAACTTCTTCGTGACATTAAAGAACTTCTCGCCGCCCTTCACAAAGTCCCAGCGGGTATCGATCCCCAGCTCTTTGAGCAAAGGGACCATTCGGTTCAATATCTCCGCCACGCCGCCGCCGACAGCGGTCGAATTGACGTGCTGGACTTTCTTGCCCTTCAGTTTACCGGCGATCAAGCGCAGGTCATCCAGGATGGCCGGGCCTACGATCGGTCCGTATTCATCAAGTTTATTCACGGCGTTCACCCATACGTTTATCAATGATCGCAATAAGACTGTTGCGCAGGTCTTCCAATGTGCGGGTATACGGATCAAGCCTGGAGATCTCATCAGCCAGCGCTGTATCTCCCAGTGCGGTAGCTATCCAGTTAGAAAAGTCGTTGGTCTCCTGTTCAAGCCGCAACCGCGCCTCAAAAACATGGTAATAGATCGAATCTATGGTTATCCGCTTAATGATCTGGAGGAACTCCGCAAGGTTATTGGCGACATTATTAGTCGGGATCACAAAACTTACCGCTTTAACAAAATGGAATTCTTCGCCTATCGAAGAAAATCTCAATTTCGCCAAAGGCTTGCTCCTTAAGTAAGCCTCGACTGTTCGAACGATCTCATCGCGCAGGCTGCGAATGTTCCGGAATTGCACGGTGTCGATGCTGGCCAATTGCTCGGCCAGTTCGTCCTCCCCGACCATTTCGCTTACCCAGTAAGCGAAATCATTAGGCGGCTCCGGGGACAAATACTGGTGCTGCTGCAGAAACCTGTGGGTATGATAATAAATGCTGGAACCGGGGACTTGTTTAAGCAATTTAAGCAGTTGGTCAAGGGTAGAAGCCCGCAAACCGGTCAATTCCGACAAGTGCAATCTGGTATAGAATCTGAACTGCTCTTTTGCCAAAAGCATATTCATCCTTTTCTATCGTAGAACTCGCATACTTCCCCCAAGAATCCGCGAACCTCTTGAGGGTTGTTAAGGTAATACCTGGCAGCGGTCTGTTGAGGCTTGCCGACGAACACCGTAAGGCTGTTTTTTTTCAACACCTTGAACGCGTCTTCGTCTGTGGCGTCATCCCCGAAGTAGGAAAGGACCGCATCCTGGTCGTTACCCTGCGATTGCCATTTATCGATTATCCACAATACAACCGAGCCTTTATCCCAAAGCACAGCAGGCCGGATATCATAAACCATTTTTCCGTTACTCAATCTTATCTTATTCCTGAGGATATACGGGCTCAAGGCTGTTTGCACGCGTTTGAGGAATTTCGGCAATTCCGGTAATTTAATAAGGCGAAAGTGCACTGAGATGCTCAGCCCTTTATCCTCGATAACCCCCCCCTCAAAACCCAAGACGATATTCTCGAGTTCCGCTTTTACTTCCTTGATGCAGTCTTTTTCGCTTTGGCTGACGGCAATAGACCGCTTTATTCCGGGGCCCTCGACCTCCAACCCGTGATTCCCGGCATACACGATCCCGTCCACCCCGACTTTATTCTTAATGTCCCCGATAGACCTGCCGCTTATTACCGCCATCCTGCACATATCCAGGCCCGCCAGCCTGAGAAGCAGTTCCCTTGTTTCCCCGGGCAGAACCGCGGCCTCCGGGGTGCTGGCGATATCGGTTAAAGTCCCGTCATAATCCAGGAATAAAAACAAACGGTTGCCTTTTAACAGGCTTTTTACATTTTTCCATTCCAGAAAAGATTGCCCCATTCTATGCCGTTTTAATAGCTGTCAATTCCGAGATAATACTCCCGGCCCATTTATAAACATTATTTTCCGACACAAGCTTGCGCATATTCTCCATCCGCCTTTGCTTCTCCTGATCCGGCATCTCCACCGCCGATTTTATAGCGTCGGCGAATTCTTCGATAGAATAAGGGTTGATCAGAACGGCATCGGTCAATTCCCGGGCGGCTCCGGTGAATTTGCTCAGGATCAATACCCCGTTCAAGCCGCTCTTTGACGCGACATATTCCTTGGCCACCAGATTCATTCCGTCGTGCAAAGAACTGACGATGCACAGGTCTGACAGGTGGTAATACGGGGTTATATCCTCGGGGGAAAAATGCTTTTTTAGATATATTATCGGTTTCCATGCGCCGTCCGAATATTTCCAGTTCTTCTTTTCGATCAGCTCATCGATCTCAGAGATCAGCTCATGGTAACGCTTGATATGCGTGCGGCTCGGAGCTGCCAGCTGGATGAACACGAATTTATTCTTATATTCCGGGTATTTCTCGATAAAGCGGTCGACCGCATGTATCCGCTCGATGATCCCCTTGGTATAATCGATCCTATCCACCCCTACCGCTATTATCTTCCCTTCCAGATTAAGCTCTTCCCGGATCTTCTTTATCTGCATCTCTTCGGATACCGAAGCCGCGCCTTTGAAAAACCCGTCAACACTGATAGGGAAAGCCCGGACCAACGTCTCCTTGTTCGCCCGGACCACGCTGAATTTTTCGGTATCCACGCGGCATTCTATCAGCCTGTTAGCGGTATCCAGGAAATTATTGCAGTGGAACTGCACGTGAAAGCCGATCAGGTCACAGGCCAGCATCCCGTCCAATATCTCATGCTGATACGGACATATCGCGAATACTTCCGGATTCGGCCAGGGGATATGCCAGAACAGCGCCACTTTGGCATCCGGGCGTTTCTCTTTGATCATCCGGGGCAAAAGAGTAAAATGATAATCCTGCACGAACACAAAAGGATTTTTGGCCGGGAGCTCTTCCAGGATGCTATCGGCAAACTGCTGATTGACCTTTTTATACATCAGCCAATCGGATTCCTTGAAGATCGGGCGGGTATGGGTAACGTGGCATAACGGCCATAATCCTTCATTCGAGAATCCGTAATAATACCCTTCTTCCTCCTCCTTGGTCAACCATAACCTTTTCAGGATATAACGGTCATCTCCGGGAGGGACCCCCAATTTGTCTTTGGAATTAACGAATTTCCTGTCAGCTTCAGTGCTTCCGTGGGCGACCCATGTCCCGCCGCAGGCGCGCATTATGGGATCGAGCGCGGTTACCACGCCGCTGGCTGGCCGGATACATTTCGTGATCCCGGTCATCTCATCAAAAACATGCATATAGGGTTCGCGGTTGGAGACCACAAAAAAAGCATTCTCCCCCAACTTGGCATGGACAAGATCGCGCAGCTTGGCTTCCGTCCAAACCTCTTCTTCCTGAAGTCTCTCCTGCGCTTTATCGGTAACTATCCTTCTGGCCACCCTTAAACCCAGGGCTACCTGCTCTACTTCGCTGATCAGCTTTCCAAACTCGCCTTTTTCTTCAAAAGGCCGCAATTTATCGATCTCGCCCCGCTGAAAATGCAAGAACCATTTAGTCAATCTGCGCACAGGAAGGATAAATATCTGCCTCTGGAGCAAAAAAACGGCTATGGTTATCAGCAATACGATTATGATCAGGGTATTGCTTATCTTTTTCCATAATTCCGTCAAAGTGTTAAAAAGATACGAGGTATCGTATATGACCTCGACCAGACCCAAAACGCTGTCATCATCATTAATTACCGGAAGAATATAGCTGTACACGGAATAATCCTGAAATTGTTCCAAAACCGCACGCGGGGCTCTGGTCGAGAGGATATTCATTAGATATGATTTATCCCTATTCCTCCAGTCGGAAAATCGTTCTGTGATAGCAAAAATCTCGCCTTTCCGGTCATAAATAACGCATCCCTGGAGCCGCTCCCGTTTTTGGAAGCTTTCGACCAGGCGATTAGCGGCATTCAGATCATTGTTGGCGATAATGTATTTCGCGGACAATACCAGGCTTTCATCCACGGTCTTTGCTTTGCGCTTCAGGTCATCCATCAATCTATCTTCCGTAAAACGGACTTGCATAACTCCCGATACAGTTACCCCCAAAGCGACTATTATCAGTATAGGCAGAAGAAACAAAACAATTCTTTTCATATGGTTTGCCCTTTAATTAAACAAAAAACCGCCTTCTGCGTTTTTAAAGCAGAATGGCGGCCCGACCATCCCAATATCCCCCCTCTGGGCATACCACCGTATCCCCAGACCTCTTTTTTACTTATTATTCTTATGGGCTTTATTATAACACAACCTGCGATAAAGACAATGTTTACTCCCGCGCCCCTTTCGGCGTGGGGGGACGACGCCCCTCTAAATGAAAAAGCCCCGAACAATGTTCGAGGCTAAAAAAATGCCGAGGGAGGGAATCGAACCCGCCCCCGCTT